>JAEZEK010000459.1 GCA_023417735.1 Pseudomonadota bacterium
CCGTGAAGGCCGCTCCCGCCGCAACTGCCGCAACTGCCGCAGCTGCTGCCCCGGCGCCGCGATCCGAGCCCGCTCGGTCGGAACCGGCGAAGGCCGCTGCACCTTCGGTGGTGCCGAGCGCCGCGCCGGAGCGGTACCGGCAGGCCGGGCCTGCGGTGGGGGACGAGCATGATCGCCTCCTGTCGCCGGGAGCGGGTGCTGCGGTATCGGGTGCGTTCAGCGCGCTCGCCCACACGATTTTGGCCCAGAATGCACGCACGCTCGAGGATCTCGTCAGCGAGATGCTGCGGCCGATGCTGAAGAACTGGCTCGACGAGAACCTGCCGCCGCTGGTCGAGCGTCTCGTCCGCGAGGAGATCGAGCGCGTTTCCCGCGGCCGCCGCTGACCGGGGGCCGTCCCGCAGGACCGGACGCCGGGAGAGCGCGGCGGGACGTGCCGCCCGTCCCGGGGGTGTGTTGACAGGTCTCCGGCCGCCCAGTTTAAGCACCGGGCGAACCCCGAGACCGTAAACGTCCATGCTCGACAAGACCTACGACGCCGCAAGCGTCGAGCCGAAGATCCGTGAGAAGTGGGAGGCAGCCGGCGCGTTCCGTGCCGGCGCGGGCGCGACGCCCGGCGCCGAACCCTTCGCGATCGTGATCCCGCCGCCGAACGTCACCGGCTCCCTCCATATGGGCCACGCGCTCAACAACACGCTCCAGGACGTGCTCGTCCGGTTCGAGCGGATGCGCGGCAAGGACGTGCTGTGGCAGCCCGGCATGGACCATGCCGGCATTGCCACGCAGATGGTCGTCGAGCGCCAGATGATGGAGCGGCAGGAGCCGGACCGTCGCGCCATCGGCCGCGACGCCTTTGTCGAGAAGGTGTGGCGCTGGAAGGGCGAATCCGGCGGGATGATCGTCAACCAGCTCAAGCGCCTCGGCGCGTCCTGCGACTGGTCGCGCGAGCGCTTCACCATGGACGAGGGCCTCTCCCGCGCGGTCCTGAAGGTGTTCGTCCGCCTCTACAAGGAAGGCCTGATCTACCGCGACAAGCGGCTCGTGAACTGGGATCCGAAGCTTCTGACCGCCATCTCGGATCTCGAGGTCCAGCAGGTCGAGGTGAAGGGCAGCCTCTGGCATTTCCGGTATCCCGTGGAGGGCGAACCGGGCCGCTTCATCAATGTCGCGACGACCCGGCCGGAGACGATGCTCGGCGACACCGCCGTCGCCGTTCACCCGGAGGATGGGCGATACCGCGATCTCATCGGCCGGCATGCCGTCCTGCCGCTCGTCGGCCGCCGCATCCCGATCGTGGCGGATGCCTATGCCGACCCGGAGGCGGGCTCCGGCGCGGTGAAGATCACGCCCGCGCACGACTTCAACGATTTCGAGGTCGGCAAGCGCCATTCGCTCCCGCTCGTCAGCGTGCTCGACACCGAAGCGAACGTCGTGCTGCGCGGCAATTCCGAGTTCCTGGCAGGCCTGCCGGAGAGCGCGGACCTCTCCGGAACGATCGATGCGCTCGACGGGCTGGACCGCTTCACGGCCCGCGCGCGGATCGTCGCCATGATGGAGGCGCGGGGGCTTCTGGAGAAGGTCGAGGAGCACGTCCATTCCGTGCCGCACGGGGACCGGGGCGGCGTCCCGATCGAGCCGTTCCTGACCGACCAGTGGTACGTCGACGCGGCGACGCTGGCGAAGCCGGCGATCGCCAGCGTGCGCGAGGGGCGCACCGTCTTCGTCCCGAAGAACTGGGAGAAGACCTATTTCGAGTGGATGGAGAACATTCAGCCCTGGTGCATCTCCCGCCAGCTCTGGTGGGGCCACCGCATTCCGGCCTGGTACGGCCCGGACGGCGAGATCTTCGTGGAGGAGAGCGAGGAGGAGGCCGAGGCTGCGGCCTATCGTCATTATGGGTCACGCGTGAAGCTCGATCGCGACGAGGACGTCCTCGACACCTGGTTCTCTTCGGCGCTCTGGCCGTTCTCGACCCTCGGCTGGCCCGACGAGACGCCGGAGCTTGCGCGCTATTATCCGACCAGCGTGCTCGTGACCGGGTTCGACATCATCTTCTTCTGGGTCGCCAGGATGATGATGATGGGGCTCCACGTCATGGGCGAGGAGCCGTTCCACACCGTCTACATCCATGCCCTGGTCCGCGACGAGCACGGCGCCAAGATGTCGAAGTCCAAGGGCAACGTCGTCGATCCGCTGCAGCTCATCGAGGAGTACGGCGCCGATGCGCTGCGCTTCACGCTGGCCGCGATGGCGGCGCAGGGGCGCGACATCAAGCTCTCCACGGCGCGCATCGCCGGCTACCGCAACTTCGCGACGAAGCTCTGGAACGCCGCCCGCTTCTGCGAGATGAACGAATGCCGCCCGCGCGACGCGTTCGACCCGCCTGCGGCGGTCGAGCCGCTCGACCGCTGGATCCTCACCGAAGCCTCGCGCGCGTCGGCCAGGGTCACGGAAGCCCTCGTCGGCTATCGCTTCAACGAGGCGGCCGAAGCGGCCTACCAGTTCGTGTGGAACACGTTCTGCGACTGGTACCTGGAGCTCATCAAGCCGATTCTGAACGGCGACGACGAGGCCGCGAAGGCCGAGGTGCGGGCGACGGCGGGTCATGTGTTGAGCCTCGCCCTCAAGCTCCTCCATCCCTTCATGCCCTATGTCACGGAGGCGCTCTGGGAATCGCTTCACGGCGAAGATGCCGGGGTTTTGGCTCTCGCGGCATGGCCGGACGTGGCGTACGAGGACGCCGATGCCGCGGCGGACGTGAACTGGCTGATCGATCTCGTCACGCAGATCCGCTCTGCGCGATCGGAAATGAACGTACCGCCCTCCGCACGCATCCCGATGGTGATGGTGGGCGGCTCTCCCGTCACGCACGACCGCCTGTCGAGGCACACGGCCGCGCTCGAGCGCCTCGCCCGCATATCCGAGATCCGCGTCGGCGAATCCGTTCCTGCGGGATCGGCGCAGCTCCTGATCGGAGAAGCCACGGCGGCGCTGCCGCTTGCCGGGATCGTCGATCTCTCGGCCGAACGGATCCGGCTGGAGAAGGAGCTCGCGAAGGTCGGCGTCGAGATCGCGCGGCTCGACAAGAAGCTCGCCAACGAGAACTTCGTGGCCCGCGCGCCGGAGGACGTGGTCGAGGCCGAGCGCGAGAAGCTGGCCGCCTATGCCGAGGACAGGCGGCGCCTCGAGGTCGCCCTCAGGCGCGTCGGGGAGGCGGCGTAGCCGAAGCGGCTGCTGGCGGGCGCCTCAGCTGGCGAAGCTGCCGACGAGCAGCACGATGCCCACGGCCACGAGGCAGGCGAAGATCGCAAGGGGAATTGCCGGTCCGGCCGAAAGCCTGAACTCGAGGCCAGTCTCGGCTTGATCCTGCCCGGTCGACCGCGTCGCCTGCACGTGCCTTCCTCCGCCCCGTTTCGATCGCCGTCTATTGCCCATCGCCGACCCGGCTTCAACGCTCGCCCGGCCAATCAAAGCCGATCTCCACCGAGTTCAGGTACACTTTGATTCATTTACCCTAATTCCGGCCGAGGTATGGCCGCGCGGAACCGATCCTGCCTTGCGGCACTGGACCTCGATTCTCCCCGGTGGGAGCGCTAACCTGGGGCGTGCCGTTCTCGGGGCCGCGTGATGTTTCTCAGCATCTTCGACATCTTCAAGGTCGGGATCGGGCCGTCGAGTTCGCACACCGTGGGGCCAATGGTGGCGGCCCGACGCTTTCTCGATTCGGTCGGAGAGGACGCGCGCGGGCGGGTCACCGTGACCCTTCACGGCTCGCTCGCTTTCACCGGCCGGGGGCACGCCACGGACCAGGCGGTTGCGCTCGGGCTTGCAGGCGAATCACCCGAGAGCGTCGACCCTGACCGGGTGGAGCCGATCCTAACCCGTCTCGCGGAGGAGAAGTGCCTGGCCGACGCCGGCAGGCCCCGGCTCCTGTTCGACCCGGCGGCGGACATCCTGTTCGATTACGGGCCGCCGCTTCCCGGCCACGCCAACGGCATGGTGTTCCGGCTCCGGGACGGGAGCGGGTCGGCAGTTCGGGAAGAAACCTACTATTCCGTCGGCGGCGGCTTCGTCGCGACCGCCGCGGAGCTGGGGCAGCTACAGGCGGAGGGAGGCGGGAAGCCGCCCCACGACGTGCCGTTCCCCTTCGCGACGGCGCGCGAGATGCTTGAGATGGGTGAAGCCTGCGGGCTCACCATCGCCGCGATGAAGCGGGCAAACGAGGAGGCACGCGGGCCCGAAGGCGGACTCGACGGTGGCATCGATCGCATCGTCGACGCCATGAACGCCTGCATGGATCGCGGGCTGACGGAAAGCGGGACACTGCCTGGCGGGTTGAAGATCAAGCGGCGCGCCCGGGCGATCCACCAGCAGCTGATGGCGGAGAACGGCTCGAACATGCTGCAGCCGCATCGGCTGATGGACTGGCTGGGCGTCTACGCGATGGCGGTGAACGAGGAGAATGCCGCCGGCGGGCGGGTCGTGACGGCGCCCACCAACGGCGCAGCCGGCGTGATCCCCGCCGTGCTCCGGTACTACACGCATCATTGCCTCGGCGCCGACGCGGCGAGCGTAAGGGACTTCCTGCTCGCGGCCGCCGCGATCGGCGGCATCATCAAGCACAACGCCTCCATCTCCGGGGCGGAGGTCGGCTGCCAGGGGGAGGTCGGGTCCGCCGCGGCCATGGCTGCGGCCGGGCTCGCGGCCGCCCTCGGCGGCTCGAATGCCCAGGTGGAGAACGCGGCGGAAATCGCGCTCGAGCACCATCTCGGCATGACCTGCGACCCGATCGGCGGGCTCGTGCAGGTGCCGTGCATCGAGCGGAACGCGCTCGGCGCGGTGAAGGCGGTGACGGCGGCCTCGCTGGCGCTGCGCGGGGACGGCTCGCATTTCGTCCCCCTCGACGATTGCATCGAGACGATGCGCCAGACCGGGCGCGACATGAGCGACAAGTACAAGGAGACGTCGCGCGGCGGGCTCGCGGTGAACGTGGTCGCCTGCTGATCCGGCTTGCGCATCGCGCGCCGCGGCCCGACAACATGGGCATGTTCCGATCGCTGCTCGTCGCAAACCGGGGCGAGATCGCCCGCCGCATAATCCGTACCGCGCGGCGCATGGGCCTGCGCACGATCGCAGTCGCGACGGAGGCCGACCGCTCCTGGCCGCATTGGCGGGAGGCGGACGAGGCCGTCTTCATCGGGTCCGGGCCGGCTTCGGAAAGCTACCTGTCGATCGAGCGGATCGTCGCTGCTGCCCGGGACAACGGCGCAGATGCCCTGCACCCGGGCTACGGGTTCCTCTCCGAGAACGCCGACTTCGCGCAAGCCTGCGCCGATGCGGGCCTGATCTTCGTCGGTCCGCCAGCCGCCGCGATTCGTGCCATGGGCTCGAAGGCGGAGGCCAAGCGGCTGATGGTGCAGGCGGGCGTGCCCGTCGTGCCGGGCTACCACGGGGAGCGCCAGGAGACGGGGTTCCTGCGGCAGAAGGCCTACGAGATCGGCTATCCGCTGCTCGTGAAGGCCGTCGCCGGCGGCGGCGGGCGCGGCATGCGGCGGGTCGACCGCGCCGTGGATTTCGACGCTGCGCTGGAATCGGCACGGCGCGAGGCGCAGAACGCGTTCGGCGACGACCGCGTCCTCCTGGAGCGCTATGTCGTCAATCCGCGCCACATCGAGATCCAGGTCTTCGCCGACGCGAGCGGGCGGACGATCCATCTGGGGGAGCGGGACTGTTCTGTGCAGCGCCGGCACCAGAAGGAGATCGAGGAAGCGCCGGCGCCGGGGATGTCCGCCGCCTTGCGCACGGCGATGGGGCAGGCCGCGGTCCGCGCGGCGGAGGCGGTCGGATACCGGGGCGCGGGAACCGTCGAGTTCGTGCTCGAGCCGCCGAAGGGCGAGGGCGACCCCGCCTTCTTCTTCCTCGAGATGAACACGCGGCTGCAAGTCGAGCATCCGGTTACGGAAATGGTCACGGGTCTCGACCTGGTCGAATGGCAGATCCGGATCGCGGCGGGCGAGGCGCTGCCGGTCGGCCAGGAGGATGTCCGGTTCGATGGACACGCGGTGGAGGTACGCCTCTATGCCGAGGACCCGCGCCACGATTTCCGCCCCTCGAGCGGGCGGATCTGGGCCGCCTCGTTCCCCGAAGGGCCGGGACTCAGGGTGGATTCGGGCGTCGCCGAGGGGACCGTCGTCAGCCCGTTCTACGATTCGATGCTGGGCAAGGTCATCGCGCATGGGGCCGACCGGGCCGAGGCGCTGGCCCGCCTTGGCGGCGCGCTCGCCGAAACCGCGATCGCCGGGCCGAAGACCAACATTGCGTTTCTGAGCGCGGTGACCGGCCATCCGGAGTTCGCCGCGGGCGGCGTCGACACAGGCTTCCTGGACCGGATTCTGCCGGTACTGGCGCTCCGCGAGCCGGCACCCGGATCGGCTGCAGCGGTCATTGCGGGCCGAATCGCGGCCGAGGCGGCGCAGGCGGCGGAGCGGGTGCGCGGTCCCTGGGCACGGGCGGATGCGTTCGAGCTGACCGGGCTGCGCCGGCGCCAGACCCTCGCCGTCGAGATCGAAGGCGGTCCGGCGGAGGCGATCATCGCCTGGCGCGAGGGGGGGCCCGACGTCGTCGAACTGGACGGCACGCGCATCGAGCCCGCACCGCCCTCGACGGTCGTATGGGGGGACAAGTGCGCGTTCGTGCTCGCTGATGGCGAGCAGCTCGCGGTCGGATTTCCGGACGCCCTCGATCGCGCCCTCGGACTCGCCGTCGACGGCGGCATCGTGCATGCGCCGATGCACGGCAGGGTGCTTCACGTCGCCGTCGCCGTCGGGGACATCGTCGCGCAGGGCGCACCGCTCTTCGCGCTCGAGGCGATGAAGATGGAGCACACGCTGGTCGCCCCGATCGCCGGCCGGGTGAGCGAGGTGCGGATCGCGCCGGGCGAACAGGTCGAGGAGAGCGCCGTCGCAATCCTCATCGAGCCGACGGCGGAAGCCGAGGCCGCGGCGGGGGAGGCGGCCGGCGCCTGAGCCCTGTGAAAGGCGGGCGGTGCGACGACGGACCCGTTCCCAGGACGGGCCGGCGGCGATAAGGAGGGCCATGGCACTCCATCTCGTGAAGCTCTGCGTCGGCTGCGACACGGTCCAGGACCTGCAGGACTGGATCGACGAGCGCATGGCGGCGATGCGTCGCGCCGGCGAGGCGGCGGAGCAGCGGCACACCACCCGCATGGTGCCGAAGCGCGTCGACGATCTCCTCGACGGCGGCTCGCTCTATTGGGTGATCCGGGGCAGCGTGCAGGTGCGCCAGCGCCTCCTCGCGATCCGCCCCTTCCGCGACGGCGACGGCATCCAGCGCTGCCATCTCGTGCTCGAGCCGGCCCTGGTCGCGACCGAATGGCAGCCGCGCCGCGCCTTCCAGGGCTGGCGCTATCT
>JAEZEK010000072.1 GCA_023417735.1 Pseudomonadota bacterium
CGCCGGTCTCACCGGGGCGTCCCCTACTCCGCCGGGGCGGTCGACAGGTCCGGGAGCGCCGACTGGGCGGCCATGGCCGAGCGCTTCTTCTCCTCCTCGAGGATCAGCTCGTCGCGCCGCCCCGCCACGGAGCGCAGGCGGTTCATCGTGCCGCCCGTGCGGGCCGGGATGAGGCGGCCGTCGATGACGTTCTCCTAGAGGCCCTCGAGCGAGTCGATCTTGCCGTTGACGGCGGCATCGGTCAGCACCCGCGTCGTCTCCTGGAAGGAGGCGGCGGAGATGAACGACCGCGTCTGCAGGCTCGCCTTGGTGATGCCGAGCAGGACCGGGTTGCCGGAAGCGGGCTGCTTGCCCTCCTCCGCCAGCTTCTCGTTCACCTCGTCGAGCTCGATCCGATCGACCTGCTCGCCGGCGATGAAGTCGCTCTCGCCGGCATCGGTGATCTCGACCTTCTGCAGCATCTGGCGGACGATCACCTCGATGTGCTTGTCGTTGATGAGCACGCCCTGCAGCCGGTAAACCTCCTGCACCTCGTTGACGAGGTAGGCCGCAAGCTCCTCGACGCCCTTGATCGCCAGGATGTCGTGCGGGGCCGGCAGGCCGTCCAGGATGTAGTCGCCCTTCTCGATGGTGTCGCCTTCCTGGAGGTGGAACGGCCGGCCCTTCGGGATCAGGTACTCGACCGAATCCGCCCCTTCCTCGAGCGGCTCGATCATGATCCGGCGCTTGTTCTTGTAGTCGCGCCCGAACCGCACCGTGCCGCCGATCTCGGCAATGACCGCGTGGTCCTTCGGCCGGCGTGCCTCGAACAGCTCCGCCACCCGCGGCAGGCCGCCGGTGATGTCGCGCGTCTTGGCGCTCTCGAGCGGGATACGCGCGAGAACGTCGCCCGGATTGACCTTCGCGCCCGGCTCCACGGAGAGGATCGAGTCCACCGACAGCTGGTACCGGGCGTCGCCGCCGCGCTCCAGCTTGATGATCTCGCCGTCCGCCGCGCGGATGACGATCGCCGGGCGGAGCCCCGCGCCGCGCGGGTTCGCCCGCCAGTCGACGACCTGGCGCTTGGTGATGCCGGTCGATTCGTCGGCCGATTCGATCACCGACGCACCCTCGACGAGGTCCTCGAACTCGACCACGCCGCCGACTTCCGTCAGCACCGGCCGGGTGTACGGATCCCATTCCGCGATGCGCTGGCCGCGCCGGATGGTGTCGCCCTCGTCGACGAAGATGCGTGCGCCGTAGCTGACGCGATGGCTCGCCCGCTCCTCGCCCGCCTCGTCCAGGATCACCACCTGCATGTTGCGGCCCATGACGACGAGGCGGCCCTCGGAATCGCGCACCACGGCGCGGTTCCGGATCACCACCCGGCCCTCGAAGCTCGACTCCACGAAGGACTGGTCGACCACCTGCGCCGTCCCGCCGATGTGGAACGTGCGCATGGTGAGCTGCGTGCCCGGCTCGCCGATCGACTGCGCGGCGATGACGCCGACGGCCTCGCCCATGTTGACGGGCGTGCCGCGGGCCAGGTCGCGGCCGTAGCAGCGGCCGCAGACGCCGTACTTGGTCTCGCAGGTCAGCACCGAGCGGATCTTGATGGCCTGGATGCCGGCCGCCTCGATCGCCTCGACGTGCCGCTCCTCGATCAGCTCGTTGCGCCCGATGATCAGCTCGCCGGTGCGCGGATCCGTGACGTCCTCCGCCGTCGTGCGGCCGAGCACGCGGGCCCCGAGCGATGCGATCACCTGGCCGGCGTCGACGATGGCCTGCATCGTCAGCCCGCGCTCGGTGCCGCAATCGTCGACGCTGATGATGGCGTCCTGCGCCACGTCGACGAGGCGCCGCGTCAGGTAGCCGGAGTTCGCCGTCTTCAGGGCGGTGTCGGCGAGGCCCTTTCGGGCGCCGTGCGTGGAGTTGAAGTACTCCAGCACCGACAGGCCTTCCTTGAAGTTCGAGATGATCGGGCTCTCGATGATCTCGCCCGACGGCTTGGCCATCAGGCCGCGCATGCCGGCGAGCTGCTTCATCTGCGCCGGCGAGCCGCGCGCGCCCGAATGCGACATCATGTAGATCGAGTTGATCTGCTTCTGCCGCTTCGTCTCCGGGTCGAACTCGACCGCCTGGATCCGCTTCATCATCTCGTCGGCGACGCGGTCGGTGCACTTGGCCCAGGCGTCGACGACCTTGTTGTACTTCTCGCCCTGGGTGATCAGGCCGTCATTGTACTGCTGCTCGTACTCGGTCGCGAGCTTGCGCGTATCCTCGACCAGCCCGGCCTTCGTCTCCGGGATGACCATGTCGTCCTTGCCGAACGAGATGCCGGCCTTGCAGGCCTGCGTGAAGCCGAGCTGCATGATCCGGTCGCAGAAGATGACCGTCTCCTTCTGCCCGGTGTGCCGGTAGACCGTGTCGATCATCCGGCTGATTTCCTTCTTCGTCATCAGCTTGTTGCAGGTTTCGAAGGGGACGTTCGGATGCTTCGGCAGCAGCTCGCCGATCAGCATCCGGCCGGGCGTGGTCTCGTAGATGTTCGAGGTCTGGTTGCCGTCGGCGTCGACCGAGCGGTAGCGGCCCCTGATCTTCGAGTGCAGCGTCACCACGCCCGCCTCGAGCGCGTGGTGCAGCTCGCCGATCGAGCCGAACGCCATGCCCTCGCCCGGCTCGTTCTCCTGCATGAGCGACAGGTAGTAGAGGCCGAGGACGATGTCCTGCGACGGCACGATGATCGGCTGCCCGTTGGCCGGGTGCAGGATGTTGTTCGTCGACATCATCAGCACGCGCGCCTCGAGCTGCGCCTCGAGGCTGAGCGGCACGTGCACGGCCATCTGGTCGCCGTCGAAATCGGCGTTGAAGGCCGCGCAGACCAGCGGATGCAGCTGGATCGCCTTGCCCTCGATCAGCACCGGCTCGAACGCCTGGATGCCGAGGCGGTGGAGCGTCGGCGCACGGTTGAGGAGCACCGGATGCTCGCGGATGACCTCGTCCAGGATGTCCCAGACCTCCGGCTTCTCCTTCTCGACGAGCTTCTTCGCCTGCTTGACGGTGGACGAGAAGCCCTTGGCGTCGAGGCGGGCGTAGATGAACGGCTTGAACAGCTCGAGCGCCATCTTCTTCGGCAGGCCGCACTGGTGCAGCTTCAGCTCCGG
>JAEZEK010000105.1 GCA_023417735.1 Pseudomonadota bacterium
CGCCGGCGCTCTTCGCCGCGCCGGCCTTCGACCACCCGGCGCTGCTCTGGCTCGGCCTCTACACCGAGCCGCCGATGTCGAACGATTACGTTCCGCTGTTGCCGTGGTTCGCCGCGGTTCTCCTGGGCATCGTGGCCGCCCGTGTCCTGGCCGGCCGCCTCGTGGCGGCAGGCACCGGGGCCCCGGGCCCGGCCGGGAGGGGGCTCGTCTGGCTCGGCCGGCACAGCCTCGCCATCTACCTCGTCCACCAGCCGGTCCTCTTCGGCAGCATGCTCGCGCTCCAGGCTTTCGGCGCCTGGACGCCGGCCGTCGAGCGCGAGTTCGTGGGGAACTGCGTCGCCGCCTGCGTCGCGACCGCCCGGGACGAGGCGACCTGCCGCCGGGCCTGCCCCTGCGTGCTCGGCGAGATCAAGGCGAGCGGCATCTGGGATGCCGTCCGGTCCGGCCTCCTGAGCGACGAGGACCAGCAGATCTACGCCGACGCCGCCCGCCAGTGCTTCGCGGGGGAGGGCGCACGATGACGCGCGCCGGCTTCAGGCGTTGGGCTTGGCCCCTTGCGGCGGCTTACGCTTCCGGGGCGCCGGCTGGCGTGCCGGCTGCTCGGTCTTCAGCCGAATCTGCATCGGCTTGCCCTCGTTCTGCTTGATCTCGAAGGCGCCGGTGCTGCGGACGAGGTCGCTCAGCTTGCGATGCCCGAACGTGCGCGGGTCGAAGTCGGAGGCCATCGTGGCGAGGCGCTGCCCGACCGTGCCGAGGGGCACCCATCCGTCCTCCGTCTCGATCTGCTCGACCGCCCGGGTGAGGATCGGGACGGCGGCGGCGGCCGGCTCGAGCTGCTTGGCCGGCGCGCTCGCGTCCCGTGTCGCAGCCTGCGCTTCGGGGAGCAGGTTCTCCGTGTAGATGAACCGCCGGCAGGCCTGGCGGAAGCTTTCCGGCGTCTTCTGCGCCCCGAAGCCGTACACGTCCGCGCCCTGCTCGCGCAGGCGCGAGGCGAGCCGGGTGAAGTCGCTGTCCGACGAGACCAGGCAGAAGCCGTCGAACCGTCCGCTGTGCAGGAGATCCATGGCGTCGATGACGAGCGCGATGTCGGAGGCGTTCTTGCCGGACGTGTAGGCGAACTGCTGGTGCGGATCGATCGCGTGCTTCTGCAGGACGTCCGCCCAGGATTTCAGCCGCGGGCTGGAGAAGTCGCCGTAGATGCGCCGCGCGCTCGCCTCGCCGAACTTCGCGATCTCCTCGAAGAGGCCGGTTGCGATCTTCGGCGAGGTGTTGTCGGCGTCGATGAGGACGGCGAACCGGCGGAGGCGGACTTCGTCTGCCATGACTTCCTCTCGGGGCACGTGCATTCGGCGCGGCGCAAGGCGCAAAGGCTGCTCCGATCGGGCGCTGCCTGCGCGATCAGAGCCTGACCTTCCCCGCCTCGCCGGGTTCCGGCCGTTCGCCGGTGAGCCGCGCCTTCACATAGCCATAGGCGTAGACGACGGTCGAGGAGGGCGCATCCCAATATTGCGCGCGCTCGCCCTCCACGCGCACGAGCACGAGATCCGGGTCCTCCGGCCCGTTCGGGAACCAGGTGCGGAGCGGCTCGCGCCAGAGCGCCTTCGCCTTGGCCGGGTCGTCCACGACCGAAGCCCTTCCCGAGACGGACACGTAATGCTGGCTGGCGGTGTCGGCATAGGTCACGAGCACCTCGGGGTCGGCCTTCAGCTCCGAGACGACCGGGCTCTTCCGGCTCGTGAAGAACCACAGCGCGCCCTCCGGCTCCGCCGCGATCGATCCCATCGGCCGGGCGTGCAGGAAGCCCTCGGGCGCGCGGCTCGCGACCATGCGATGTGGATGTCCTCGATGAGCGCGTGCACCTTGCGGCGCGCCTCGGTCTCGCTGGCAGGCGTCGTGGTCATTCTCGTCTCCGTGCTGTCGTCGGGGCCTAAGGAGCGCGGCGGCGAACGGTTCCGCGCCGCGTCAGGCGACCGTCCGCAGATCGGCGACGAGGTCGCGGAAGCCCTTCTCCTTGGCGCCGCGGTCGGGGATCCGGAGGATCATCGAGGGATGCACGGTGAGGAGCAGCCGGAAGCCGCGCGCGTCCTCCGACGGCCGGCCGCGCTCCGACAGCACCTTCACGGCGCGGCCGTAGAGCGCCTGGCCGGCGGTCGCGCCGAGCGCCACCACCGTCTCGGGCTTCACCACCGCGAGCTCGCGGTCGAGCCACCATCTGCACGCCTCGATCTCGGGCCGGTCCGGCTTCTTGTGGATGCGCCGCTTGCCGCGCGGCTCGAACTTGAAGTGCTTCACAGCATTGGTGACGTAGACCTCGTCGCGCTCGATGCCGGCGGCCTCCAGCGCGCGGTCGAGCATCTGCCCGGCCGGGCCGACGAACGGCCGGCCCGTGAGGTCCTCCTGGTCGCCGGGCTGCTCGCCGACGAGCACGATGCGCGCGTCGGGCGGCCCCTCGCCGAACACGGTCCGGGTCGCGTCCCGGTAGAGCGGGCAGCGCGTGCACGCCGCGGCCTCCTCGCGCAAGGCGGCAATGGTCGTGTTCGGGCCGAGGCCG
>JAEZEK010000116.1 GCA_023417735.1 Pseudomonadota bacterium
GATCGCGCTGGCGGCGAGCGGGACGACGCCCTTCACGCTCGCCTGCATCGCCGCTGCGAAGGAGCGCGGCGCTCTCGCGATCGGCATCGCCAACAATCCCGGGACGCCGCTTCTCTCGCTCGCCGACCACGGCGTCCTGCTCGACACCGGTGCCGAGCCGATCGCGGGGTCTACCCGGCTGAAGGCGGGCACGGCGCAGAAGATCGCCCTCAACGTGCTGTCGTCCGCGGTGATGATCCGCCTCGGCCGCGTCCACGAGGGGCTGATGGTCGACGTGCAGGCGGGCAATGCCAAGCTCGTCCGGCGCAGCGAGGAAATGCTCCTGTTCCTGACGGACCGCAGCCGCGAGGCGGTGCGCGAAGCGCTGGTGCGCGCCGGCGGCCGGGTGAAGATCGCTGCGCTCCTCCTGCGCGGCTGCGAACTCCGTCAGGCCGAGGATCTGCTCGCCCACACCGGCGGGCGTCTGCGCGCCGCCCTCACGATGCTGGAAACCGGCTCCGGCATGAAGCAGGATTGAGCCGCCGGAAGGATCGCAACGAGGATCGGAAACAGCAGCCGGAACGGAGTCCCGCCATGCATGCGCATTCGATCATTGCCGCCCATCCCGAGGTGAAGGGCAACGTCAATCCCGCGCTCGTCGAGGCGCTCGCGGCGCTCGCCTCCTGCGCCCAGGCCTGCACCGCCTGCGCCGACGCCTGCCTGGCCGAGGACATGGTGAAGGACCTGCGCCAGTGCATCAGGCTCGATCTCGACTGCGCCGACATCTGTGCCATGACCGCGGCGATCGCCACCCGCCGCACCGGCTCCAACGCGGCGATCCTGCGACGCGCGCTGGAGCTATGCGTGGATGCCTGCCGCGCCTGCGCGGCCGAATGCGAGCGGCACGCCTCCATGCACGAGCATTGCCGGCTGTGCATGGAAGCGTGCCGGCGCTGCGAAGCGGCCTGCGCCGAGGCGATGGTGCGCACCGAGTGAAGTGAAGAGCGACACGTCCGCATGACGAGCGCACGCGACCCGAGCCGACTGCTGGAACGGCCCGGCCTGCCCGAGGACCTGCAGATCCTCCTGCAGAAATATCCGCGCGTGACGTGGGCGGACCACCGCAATCTGGGTGCGCTCGCGCGGTTCTGGATGGGCCGGCACGAAATGTTCCGTGAGCTCTCGGCAGCGCTCGCGGACGGGGCCGGGCGTTACCTCGGCGGCGAGGTCGATAGCGCCGGCTTCCGGCGTTGGTTCGCGCCGCGGATCGCCTTCTTCCTCGATCAGCTCGAGGGTCACCACCAGATCGAGGATCTGCATTACTTTCCGCTGCTGTCGGCGGCGGAAGCGCGCCTGTCGCGCGGCTTCGATCTCCTGGAGGCCGATCACGAGACCATTCACCGCGCACTGGAGGAACTCGGATCGGCCTGGCACCTGCTCGACGACACGCTGCGGAGCGGGGCGGACGGACGCGCTGCCACCGAGCACATGGCGCAGAGGCTCGGCGGCTTTCTTTCCCCGCTCAGGCGCCACCTCGCGGACGAGGAGGATCTGATCGTCCCCGTCATCCTCGACCGGGGCGAAGGCCCGCTCGGGCTCGCCTGACCCGGTACAGGCGATTGCGCGCCGGCGGGGCGGAGACTAACGTTCGCCCGCTCTTCCTGGGGGGCGCATGCTGCCGGTCCGCACCGATTACGACAGTCTCCGCAAGGACTTCCGCTGGGAGGTGCCGGCGCGGTTCAACATCGCGCGCGCCTGTCTCGCCAAGCCGGACGAGGACCGCGCGGCGATCCTCCAGGTCGACCATGCCGGCCACGTCCGAAGCTGGTCCTACCGTCTGCTTCGGCAGCAGGCGGCGCGGCTCGCCAATGCGCTTCGCGCACACGGTATCGGCGAGGGCGATCGGATCGCCATCCTGCTCCCGCAGACGCCCGAGACGGCGATCACGCATCTGGCGGCCTGGAGCATCGGCGCGATCACCGTCCCGATGGCGGTGCTTTTCGGGATCGAGGCGCTGCGCTACCGGCTCGAGGATTCCGGCGCCGCGGTCCTCGTGACCCATCATCCGTGCCTGGAGAAGATCGCGGGTATCCGGGACGCGCTGCCGGGCCTGCGCCTCGTCATCTGCACCGACGGGCCGGGCGACGGTGCAGCCGGCTGGGAGGCGCTCCTCGACCGGGCGTCGGATCAGGTCGCGCCGCTGGACAATCCTGCCGATTGTCCAGCCGTCATGGTCTACACCTCCGGCACGACCGGCCCGCCGAAAGGCGCGCGGCATGGGCACCGGGGGCTGCGCGGCCATTTGCCGGGCGTGGAGATGACCCACGAGTTCCTGCCGCAGCCCGGCGACAGGCTCTGGACGCCGGCCGACTGGGCCTGGGCCGGCGGCCTCTTCAACGTGCTGCTGCCGGGCCTCTTCTTCGGGGTGCCGGTCGTGGCGCAGCGCACCGAAGGCTTCGATCCGGAGGCGGCCTTCGCGCTGATGGCGGGACAGGAGGTGCGAAACGCCTTCATTCCGCCGACCGCACTGACGATGCTGCGCGCGGCGGCACCGCCGCAGGGCCGGCACGGGCTCCGGCTGAGGACGGTCGCTTCGGGCGGCGAGTCGCTCGGCCGCGAAGCCTACGAATGGGGCCGATCGGCGCTCGGGCTGACCATCAACGAGTTCTACGGCCAGACGGAATGCAATTACGTCCTGTCGTCGTGCGCCGCGATCGGCGTCAGCCGGCCGGGGGCGATCGGCAAGCCTGTCCCCGGGCACGAGGTCGCCGTCATCGACGGGGAGGGCAGGCGCATGCCGGCGGGCGAGCAGGGGCAGATCGCCATCCGCGCGCCGGATCCGGTCATGTTCCTCGAATACTGGCGGCGTCCCGACGCCACCCGCGAGAAGTTCGTCGGAGAGTGGATGCAGACCGGCGACCAGGGCGTGATGGACGAGGACGGCTACATCCGCTTCTTCGGCCGTGACGACGACGTCATCACCTCGTCCGGGTATCGGATCGGGCCCGGCGAGATCGAGGACTGCCTGATCGGGCATCCGGCCGTGCGGCTTGCGGCAGCCGTAGGCAAGCCCGATCCGATGCGGACCGAGATCGTGAAGGCCTATGTCGTCCTGAACGAGGGGTTCGAGGCGGGACCGACGCTTGCCGACGCGATCCGCGCCTTCGTGCGGGAGCGCCTTTCGGCGCACGAATACCCGAGGGAGGTGGCGTTCGTCGCCGCCATCCCGCTCACCACGACCGGCAAGGTGATCCGGCGCCATTTCCGCGAGGAGGCGAGGCGCGAGGCGGAGGAATCCGCCAAGACCCACGTCACTTCCGGCTGATCGCCCGCCTCAGCCGCTTCCGAATCCGGCTCTTCGCGTCGAGGAGGCTGGCGACGATGGCGGACGCGCCGCCTGCGCCCACGACCAGAGTCCCGTAGGGTTCGCTGTCGCGCCACAGCATGGAGAGCATCGGGTTCCCTTCCTCACAGACGGGGTCGACCTCACTCAGGTCGCCGTCGGCGAGCCAGGTCGCCGTCGCCCGCCACATCAGCTGCTTGCCGGGCGAGGACTGCGCGTAGGCCTCGTCGAAGGCGGTCTTCCACGGGATCGCCAGTCCGCCGGAAGTGATCCGGATCATCGCCGCGACGGGCGTCCCGCCGACCCGCATGAGGTCAATCTCCGCCTTGCCGGAGCGTGCGAGGCCCAGCACGGCGCTGCGGGCGAAAGACAGTTCGGCCGGGTGCTGAGCGAGGGCGGTGCCGCGGCGGCCTTTCCATCCCGACGCCTCGAGCTGGAGGAAGGCCTGGAACGCGGTCGCGACTTCCGCTTCCCCCCGCGCCGTCTCGAACAATACCGGCTGGCGGTCCTGGAGGCGGCGGAGCTGCCGGCGGAGTTCCTTGCGATGCTTCGGCGCGGCCAGCATGCCCAGCGACGGACGTGTCTTCCGGTCGCCGAGGCGCAGCACGGGACGGCTGAAAGGGGCCGCCTCGAAGACGCGCATGCCGCATTTCGTGCCAGCGGCCCGGAGCGTTTCGGCGGCCGCGCTCGCGAACGGAAGATCGGGGAACAGGATTGGTCCGCAGCCGATCCTGGCCGAACCGGTGAGAAGGGTGGCGAAGGCGGCCTCGCTCGCCGACGCATCGACCAGGGGAACGCCGAGCGGAGCGTAGGGATGCGTCCAGACAGACATGCGGCGCGGAAAGCGGGCGCGCACGATCGGCGCGAAGAGGATCAGTCGGCCGTCGCGCCGGACGGTCGCCAGCTGCACCGCGCCGGGATTGAGCGCTTCCGCGGCCGGCCCGAGGAACGCCGGCTCGAAGAACGGGTTCGGATTGACGGCGCGGGCTGCCAAGTCCTCAACCTCGCGGCTGAGAGCCGGCAGCTCCTCGAGGGGCGCAAGGGCAAACGCCGCCGGCGGCGGGCGAGCCCCGTTCATGCCGCAGGCGGATGGGAATGGCGCCCCGCCGGGAAGCCTCGGCCCCGCCGGATCGGCCCAGTGGGGTGACCGCGTGAAGGCACGCCGCAGGTCCGTTCGGTCCCGACTGGTTTCACCCCGCGAACCCGCCGCCGTCGAGATAGGCCTCCTCCGCGGGACTGGTATGGCGTCCGAGAGCGTCGTTTCGATGAGGGAAGCGGCCGAAGCGCCGGATGATGTGCTCGTGCTCGCGGGCGTAGTGGAGCGTCTCGTCGTTGCGTAGCGGGTAGCAGAGGCGCACGCAGAGGGCCTGCTCGCGCAGCTGCTCGGCGTGCATGAAGGGCAAATAGAAGAAGACCTTGAGCGCCGGCTCGACGATCGCGTCGTGGCCGGCTGCAAGGGCCCGCTCGGCGATACCCAGGGCCTTCCCGTCCGCCTCGAAGGCCCGTGCCGTGCCGCGATGGAGGTTGCGCGAGAACTGGTCCAGCAGCAGGATCAGTGCAAGCGCGCCTTCCGGCGTTTCCTCCCAATGGTCCAGTTCGCCGTTCAGGGCGGCCGCTCGATCGGCCTCGAACCGCGAGCGGATCGCGTCGTCGAAGGCGTCGTCCTTGGTGAACCAGCGCTCCGGCCCGGCCTCGCGCCAGAACCCGACGACACTTGCCGGCTCGATCGCCGTGCCTTGCATGTGGACCTCCCGTGCGGCGTTCAGAGTTTCAGGCGCCCGCTGACTATGTCGCCATAGAGAGCGGCGGTCAGCGGCACGTAGGCCTGTCGCCCGGGATGAAGGAAATAGAGCGCGTCCGCGATCAGCGCCGGATCGAATCCCTCCTTCACGAGGTCGACCTTGCGCTGCTTGAAGGTGGACGTGGCGTCGATCTCCCGCTGGATGCGAACGATCACGGGGCGGGCATAGGCCGGAAGCTGCCGGCACACATGGGTGTAGAAGCCCTCGGGATCCCATCCCTCGTCGACGACCAGGGCGACCATGCCGGCGCGGCCTTCCGTGTTGGGGATCTTCACGCCGTAAACGTTCGCTTCCTTCACGCCGGGGAAGATGGTGATCGCCTCGGACACTTCCGAGGTGGAGACGTTTTCGCCCTTCCAACGGAACGTGTCGCCGATCCGGTCGATGAAGTAGAAGTAGCCGTGGGCGTCCTTTCTCATCAGGTCGCCGGTCCGGAACCAGCGGTCGCCCTTGGCGAACACGTCTGTCATGATCTTCTTCTGGGTGGCGCCCGAATCCGCGTAGCCTTCGAAGCGCTGGCTCGGCCGGAGCGGGTCGTTCACGATCTGGGAGATCATCTCGCCGACCTCCCCCGGCGCGCACTTGATGCAGAACCCGTCCGCTCCGCGCACCGGCTGCTCCGTCTCGAGATCGAAGCGGACCACCTCGGTGAGGAACCGGCGCTCGGCCCATTTCGGGATGCGCCCGACCGAGCCGACCTTCCCGTCGAAATTGAAGAGGACGGCGTTGCCTTCCGTCGCGCCGTACCATTCGAGGATCTTCGGGATGCGGAAACGGGTCTGGAAGTCCTGCCAGATGTCCGGCCGCAGCCCGTTGCCGGAAGCGAGCCGCAGGCGGTGCCTCGTCTCCTTGGGATGGGTCGGGCTGTTGAGGAGATAGCGGCACAGCTCGCCGATATACTGGAAGACCGTGCACTCATTGTCGACGATGTCGTCCCAGAACTGGGTGGCGGAGAACTTCTCGCGGATGATGACGGTGCCGCCTGCGGTGAGCGCCGCCCCGCTCGCCAGCACGCCGCCCGAGGTGTGGTAGAGCGGCAGGCAGACGTAGATGCGGTCGTGCTGCGACATCGCCATCGCCGCGTTAAAGGCGTACATGATCCCTTGAACGCGGTAATGGTTGATGTTGGCGGCCTTCGGGAGCCCGGTCGTGCCGCTCGTGTAGATGTAGAGGCAGCGGTCGTTGTTCGTCAGCTTCGGCCGTTCCTCGGCCGGGATCGGCTCGTCGGAGAGCCGGTCGACGGCCGTGTCGATGCGCTCCCACCCGGCCGGCGCCCCGCCGTGGCACCAGAGCTTCGGGCCGGGATCGAGATGCGTCTCCGCCGTCTTGAAGGCGTCGACGAGGCTCGCCTCCACGATGATGTGCTTGGCGTGGACGATGTTGATGCAGTGCCCGAGCGCCGGCCCGGTCAGATTGGTGTTGAGGAGGGCGGTGACCCCGCCGGCGCGGGCGATCCCGAGCCAGATCGCGAGGTATTCCGGCCGGTTCGGCATCAGGAGGGCGACGGTGTCGCCCTTCGCGATCCCGTTCGCCGCCGCCCAGCGGGCGTAACGGTTCGCGCGTGCGTTGTAGGCGCGGTAGGAGAAGCTCTCGCGATCGGAGACGAGCGCAGCCTTGTCGCCATGCGTGGCCGCGAGGGCATCGGCGACATCCGGGTATGTGCGGTTGGTGTCCTTCGCGATCGGGGTGACCTTGGAAAGGGTCCGCAAGGCGCCGCGCAGATAGGCGATCTCGCTTCCTACCCGTTCAACGAACCCCATCCGTCCCCCTTGCGCCGGCGCGTTCATTGCCCGGCAGTCCGTTCTTGCTTGCGGCCTGCGCCGGTTGCGAACTTAGCATCGGGTGTTCTCTATTGCGAGACTCTGGCGCAGGACTGCAGCAGGCGGGAGCGGATGAGCGAGAGCGTTCTGATCGACGTGAGGGGCCTCAAGTGCCCGCTGCCCGTTCTGAAGACGGCGAAACGCATGGCTCCGCTCGCGCCGGGAACCCTGGTGAGCGTGCTAGCGACCGACCCGATGGCCGCGATCGACCTGCCGCACTTCTGCAAGGAGAACGGCCACCGCCTGATCGGGACGGACCGGGCGGGCGATCTGATGCGCTTCGAGATCGAGAAGGGACCGGGTGCCGATCGCCCCTCGGACTGATCGCCGCTAGTTCGGTTTCGCCCTCGGCAGCGGGGCGGCCGACTTGGCCGGCGCGCTCGGGAGCAGCGTGAGCGGGCCCTCCGAGGCGGGGAACGGGGCTCCGGCCGCGTTGGCCTGCCCGACGAAGGCGGACATGGGCGAGGCGCTGGCAAGAGCGGCCGGCGGGTTCGGACGAGCCTTGGGGAGCGGCGCATCGGCGACCGCGAGCCCTCCGGCGGGGGACGGCCCCGACGCCCCGCCGACGTAGACCCGGATGGGCGGGCCGTAGGCGATCTTCTGGCCGAGATGCGTCGGCCGCACCTGGTCGCCCTGCTGGATCACGACCATGCCGTTCGGCAGGGTCTTGAACTCCGGCTGCTCGGAATCACCGGTCGCGATGGCGCCTCGACGCGCCTTCAGATAGGGGCACATGTCCAACGGCTCGCTGAACTCGGCGCCCGAGCGAAGGCTGGCCAGCTGCGGCCTCGCCCCGCCGAAGAGCGCGCGCGACCTGAACCCCTTCTCGAGGAGAACGGCGGCCTGCTCGGCGCGCTCCAGCGCATTGTAGGAGCCGAACACGACGGCGATCATCTCGCGCCCGTTGCGCTGCGCACTTGCCACGAGGTTGAAGCCGGACGAGCAGATGTAGCCGGTCTTCATGCCCGTCGTGCCGGGGTAGCGTTCCACCAGCGTGTTGTAGTTCTTGAGGACGGTCTTGCCGATCTGGATCGCGTGCAGGTTGAGGTAGGCGCGGTACTCCGGAAAATCCGCGATGAGGGCGCGGCCGAGGAGCGCCATGTCGCGGGCGCTGCTGACGTGGCGGGGATCGGGCAGGCCGTGCGGGTTCACGAGGTGCGTCGCGACCATTCCGAGCCGCCGCGCCTGCGCGTTCATGCGGTTCGAGAAAGCCTCGACGCTGCCGCCGACCGCCTCCGCAACCGCGACGGCGACGTCGTTGGCCGATTTCACCATCAGCATCTTGAGGGCATTGTCGAGGGTGATCACGGTACCCTTCTTGAAGCCCATCTTGCTCGGCGGCTCAGCCGCGGCGCGGGCGCTCATCACGACCGGCGACTGCAGGCCGATCTCGCCCGCGCGCACGGCGGCAAGCGCGACATAGAGCGTCATCAGCTTCGTCGTCGAGGCCGGGTACCACGGCCGCGCCGCATCACGCTCCTCGATCACCTCGCCGGTTCGCGCGTCGACGAGCACGTAGGGCGTCGTCACCGCCGGCAACGGCGCCGGGGCGGTCGCGGTCTGCGCGCCGGCCGGCGCCAGCGGGACGAGCATCAGGAGAATGAGCGCGAGCATCCGGCGCGCACGGGAAATCGGGGGACGCTTCGTCGGCTTCACGACGGCCTCTTCGGTTTCTCGGCCTTTTCCTACGCGATTTTGCGCTCCGCCGCATCCCCGCCGTGCCGGTTGTCAGCCGTGCTGCAGGTCCTTAGCCTCGGATTCGACTGGAGACCGCCATGCCCGTATCGAACAGCATCGCCGACCGCGCCGACGAGATCGCCCAATGGCGGCGCGACTACCACCGCCATCCCGAACTCCTCTACGACGTGCACCGCACGGCCGCCGACGTTGCCGCCAAACTGCACGCCTTCGGTTGCGACGAGGTGGTCGAGGGGCTCGGCAGGACCGGCGTCGTCGGCGTGATCCGCGGCCGGTCCTCCGGGAGCGGACGGGTGGTCGGGCTGCGCGCCGACATGGATGCGCTGCCGATCAGCGAGGAGAGCGGCAAGCCCTGGGCGTCGGAGATCGCGGGAAAAATGCACGCCTGCGGCCATGACGGCCATACTGCCATGCTGCTCGGCGCGGCGCGGCATCTCGCCGAAACCCGCAATTTCGCGGGCACGGCGGTGGTGATCTTCCAGCCAGCGGAGGAGGGGGGCGGGGGCGGACGCGCGATGATCGAGGACGGGCTCGTCGAGCGCTTCGGCATCGGGGAATTCTACGGGATGCACAACATGCCCGGCCTGCCGGTCGGCCACTTCGCGATCCGCCCGGGAGCGATGATGGCTTCGGCCGACCACTTCACCATCGCCATCGAGGGCCGCGGCGGCCACGCGGCGAAACCGCACGCAACCGTCGATCCTGTCCTCGTCGGCGCGCACATGGTGCAGGCGCTGCAGAGCGTGGTTTCGCGGAACGTCGACCCGTTGAAGAGCGCGGTGGTTTCGGTGACCACCTTCCATGCCGGGGACGCCTTCAACGTCATCGCCTCCCGCGCCAGCATCACCGGCACGGCGCGCGCGCTCGAGCCGGTCGTGCGCGATCTCGTGGAGCGGCGGATGAGCGAGATCGTGCAGAATGTGGCGGCCGCCTTCGGCGCCTCGGCCCAGTTCACATATCTGAGGAACTACCCGGTCACGGTGAACGATCCGGACGCGACCGAGCATGCCGCGGAGGCCGCCCGCGCAGTCGCCGGCGCACTCGCCGTCGACGCCGCGCATCCGCCGATGATGGGCGGCGAGGACTTCTCCTTCATGCTGGAGAAACGCCCAGGCGCGATGATCTTCATCGGCAACGGCGACAGCGCGGGGCTGCACCACCCGGCCTACGATTTCAACGACGCCGCGATCCCCTACGGCGCCTCCTACTGGGTCGAGATCGTCGAGAGCCGGCTGCCGGCCGCCTGAGGCTCGCGCCGGCCGGCCCGCCTCACCGGGGCCGCCTCACCCGGTCGTGCCGTTGCTCGCCGCCGCCTCGGCGTCGAGCGCGCGGCGGTGCTCGTCGGCGGAAGCCTCGGAGAAGCAGCAGAACACGATCTCGCGGAGCGCACCCGGCGC
>JAEZEK010000201.1 GCA_023417735.1 Pseudomonadota bacterium
CGCGCGGCGGAACGCGCCCGGCCGTTCGGCCGGGACAGGTTGCGCGTGATGATCATCAGCTGCTCGGTCAGGTCTCCGCGAAGCTCGACCTCCGCGAGCGCCTCCTCCTCCAGCCGCGACCAGATCCGCTCGATCTCGCGCACCTTCTCCTTCGCCTCGTCCGTCAACGTGATGAAGGTCTTCCGGCGATCCGTGCTGGCGCCGTCGGTCTTGATCAGCCCGGAGGCGGAAAGACGGTTGACCATCTTCGTCACGGTCGGAGGTTGTATAGACAGGGCGGAAGCGGCCTCTCCCATGGTCAGCGAGCCGCGCTCGTCGAGCAGTTTCAGCAGATTGTCCTGACCCGGGTAGAGCCCGACGCGAGACAACAGCTTCGCCGATCTCACCCTGTACGCTCGGGCCGCCTGCAGCAGTTCGAATGTGATCCTTGCGGTCATTCGCGGGACCCTGGCTTCAGCGATTTGCTGCTTTCCGTGGCATGGCTAACGGCCGATAAGGCGCCGGGTTCCGTTTCGCACCGGCGGACGGCCCGCGGCGCCGCGGACGCCGCGGCGGACCCCCATGCCGCACCGAAGAAGCGGTCGGCCGGGGTTATGCCGCCCGGCCATTGGCGCTATGGTGGCGTCCTGCACACCGCGAACCGACCAAGGCCGCTCGCGGGTCCGTTCTCCCCGCCGCGGCGGCGGAGAATCCTTGAGCCGACGCAAGAGCGCGTGGAACTGAGGCGGCCCTGAATCTGTTCGCTCCTGAGGAGAACAAAGACACGCCACTCTAGGGGCGAGAGGGAGCGTCAATGTCTGCGCCGATGAAGCAGCCGCCGAACGGACCGGCTTCGGACAACCAGAAGAAGCAGCGCCGGGGCCGGCTGGTCGTCGTTTCGAACCGGGTCGCCGACCTCTCTTCGGGGCTCCAGTCGGGCGGTCTGGCGGTCGCTGTCGGCGAAGCGCTCGCCAGCTCCGGCGGCGTCTGGTTCGGCTGGAGCGGCGAGCAGTGCGAGGACGCCCGGCAGCGCGCGCCGGAAGTGACCCGCTACGGCGACGTCCGCACCGCCACCGTCGCCCTCACCCCGGAGGAGCACGAGGAGTACTATCTCGGCTTCGCCAACCGTTCGCTCTGGCCGCTGTTCCACTACCGGCTGGACATCGCCGAGATGAACGGCCACCTCGAAGCCTGCTATTTCTCCGTCAACAAGCGGTTCGCCGCCCAGCTTCGGCCCCTGCTGCAGGTCGACGACGTCCTGTGGGTGCACGACTACCATCTGATCCCGTTCGCGGCCTATCTCCGGCAGAAGCAGGTCGAGAACCTGATCGGCTTCTTCCTTCACATCCCGTTCCCGCCGCCGGAGATCATCGCAGCGCTGCCGCACCACAAGCAGTTCATGCGGACCTTCTTCGCCTATGACCTGGTCGGCTTCCAGACCGTCCGGGACCGGGAGAACTTCGCGCGCTATTGCGAGGAGCATCTCGACTGCAGACGGCTCAACGACGGCCGGATCAAGGGCTTCGGCCGGACCATCTCGGTGGAGGCGTTCCCGATCGGCATCGACGCCGTCCAGTTCCGCGCGGAGGCGGAGAAGAACGCGCGGTCCGCCGACATGCGCGCGATGGCGCGCGGCACCGACAGCCGCAGCCTCGTCATCGGGGTCGACCGGCTCGACTATTCCAAGGGGCTTCCCGAGCGGGTGCGCAGCGTCGAGGCGCTGCTCGAGACCTACCCGCAATATCACGGCAAGGTGCAGCTGGTGCAGATCGCGCCGCCGACCCGCGAAGGGGTCGAGGCCTACAACAACATCCGCGAGGATCTGGAGCGCGCCGTCGGGCAGGTCAACGGCCGCTTCGGCGACCTCACCTGGTCGCCGGTGCGCTACATCCACCGCCCGGTGCCGCGAGCGGTCCTGGCGGGCCTCTTCCGCCGCAGCCGCGTCGGCCTCGTCACGCCGCTCCGCGACGGCATGAACCTCGTCGCCAAGGAGTACGTCGCGGCGCAGGACCCCGACGACCCCGGCGTTCTCGTCCTGTCCCAGTTCGCCGGCGCAGCCGAGCAGCTGGAAGAGGCGCTCATCATCAACCCGCACGACCCCCAGGATGTGGCGATTGCGATCAGGCGTGCACTCGAAATGCCGCTCGGCGAGCGGCGGGCGCGGCATGCGGCGCTGTGGGACAGCATCACCGGGCAGGACATCGGCTGGTGGCGCAACCGCTTCCTCGACGCGCTCCGCTCCTCGCGCCGCATCCCGGGAGCCGTGGCCAGACCCGCTCTGAGCGGCGACCCCATCGCCCCCGCCCGCTCCACCATCCGCTCCGAGACGATCCGATATGAAGATAAGCCCGACCCCGCAACCCTCTAGGACCGCAGACCGACCGACAACGCAAGACGCCGCAGACACCAGGAACCAGAGGCTGTTCGCGCTTGCCGCGAACAGGGTGGCGATCGAGTCGGTGGACCCCGAGATCGACGGCGGGCGATTCCCGGCCAAGGCGGTCGCGGGCGACCGCTTCGTGGTCGAGGCGGACATCTTCTGCGACGGCCACGACAAGATCGACGCCGCCCTCCTCCTGTGGAGCGAGGACCAGCAGGACTGGACCGAGGCGTCGATGGTCTTCGTGGACAACGACCGCTGGCGCGGCAGCGCCGTCGTGGAGGAGAACACCCGCTACCGCTACACGATCATCGCCTGGCGCGACCTCTTCGCCTCCTGGCGCGACGAGGTGTCGAAGAAGTCGGCCGCCGGCCTCGACGTCACGCTCGAGCTCATCGAGGGCCGCGGGCTGATCGAGCGGACGCTCGAGGAGAGCGACCGGGTCGGCGAGCCGGACCGCCCCGTGCTGCAGCAGCTGCTGCGGCGGCTCACGCACGAGCTCGACGACGAAGCGCTGCTCGCCGATCTGCTGGCGCCGGAGCTCGCCGCGATCATGAAGCGGGTCGGCCTGCGCACCAACCTCTCGCGCTACCCCAAGGAGCTCGAGCTCGTCGTCGATCGGCGGGCGGCGGCCTTCAGCGCCTGGTACGAGCTGATGCCCCGCTCGATGTCCGACGACCCGGCACGGCACGGCACCTTCGACGACGTCATCGCCAAGCTGCCCTACGTCCGCGACCTCGGCTTCGACGTCCTCTATTTCCCGCCCATCCATCCGATCGGCCGCAAGAACCGGAAGGGCCGCAACAACAGCCTGACCGCGGCGGCCTCCGACCCGGGCAGCCCCTATGCGATCGGCTCGGAGGAAGGCGGGCACGACGCGATCCATTCCGAGCTCGGCACGTTCGAGGACTTCGCGCGGCTCGTCTCGGCGGCGCGCGAGCACGGGCTGGAGATCGCGCTCGATTTCGCGATCCAGTGCTCGCCGGACCATCCCTGGATCCGCGAGCACCCGGATTGGTTCGACTGGCGCCCCGACGGGACGATCATGTTCGCCGAGAACCCGCCGAAGAAGTACGAGGACATCGTCAACGTCCATTTCTACCGCGATGCGATCCCCGGCCTGTGGATC
>JAEZEK010000263.1 GCA_023417735.1 Pseudomonadota bacterium
ACGGTGACCAGGGCAGGGGAGATCTTGCGGCGGCTGAGGGCCTTGGCGATCGCGGCGGCTGCCGGTCCGAGCGGCTGCCCGCCGGCTGCGTCGGGGCCCCTGTCGGCCGGCGCCTCGGGTGCGGCGGCCGGAGCGCCGCTCGGTTCGATCGACACGTAGGACATTCGGAATGGCCGCGGCAGGTTGGTGCCGCGCCATACGCGCGAAATTGCGCGGAAAAAGCAACGTATTGATCGGGTTAGGGTTACCGGCGGCTTGCCGTTCAGAACAGCCGTTCGGAGACGTAGATCGTATCGCCGGGACGGATGGGCTGGGTCACCGCGATGCGGCCTTCGTAGAGCTTGCCGGCGATCGTCCGGCTGATGCGGACGGTGCGCTGGTTCGCACGGGCGGTGAAGCCGCCGGCGGCGGCGATGGCGGTCTCCGCCGTCATGCCGGGGACGTAGTCGTACTGCCCGGGCGCGCCGACCTCGCCAAGCGCGAAGAAGGGGCGGTAGGTGGCGACCTCGATCGTGACGTCCGGCTTGCGCAGCACGGTGCGCCCGAGCCGGGCTTCGAGCGCGGCCTCGAGTTCGTCCGTCGTGACGTTGCGGGCGGGGACCTCGCCGACCAGCGGGAAGGTGATGAAGCCGGCCTGATCCACTCGGTAGGTGTTGGTGAGGGAGGCCTGCTCGAAGACGATGATTCGCAGGACGTCGCCGCTGTCGAGGCGATACGGCCCCTCCACCGTGGCGGATGCGATCCGCAGCGGCGGGCGCTCGCCGCCGCAGCTTGCGAGCGCAGCGGCGAGCACGCCGACGACGAGCAGGCGAAGAAGAGATGCCGGGCGCGCGAGGTGTCGCATCGGGGCCAGCTTGACCTGACGTGGTTAACGGGACGCTAACACTGGCGCAGGCTTAGAAATGCGAGTGTTAACGTGGATATAACCACGATCGGCCAGAGTGGGCGCGTTCGGTGGGAGTGCGATCGATATGGGCGAAGTCCGCGAGACGGAACTTGATCTTGGGGCGTTGACCGCCGCGCTCTGGCGCCATGCCTGGCTGCTGGCGGCCCTCACCCTGGCGGCGGCGGTCGCCACGTATCTGTTCCTCAGCACCGTGCAGCCTCTCTATACGGCCGATACCCGGATCCTCATCGAGAACCGCGAATCGCCGCTCACCCGTCCGAGGGACGCTAACACCCAGCCGCTCGAGCGCTATGACGAATCGGCGGTGCAGAGCCGGGTCGAGGTGCTGCGCTCCCGCGACATCGCCAACACGGTCATCGACCGCCTCGACCTGACCAGGCGTCCGGAATTCGATTCGGCCAATCGGCCCTCGCTGCTCGACTCCGCGCTGATCCTGCTGGGCGCTAAGGAATCGACGCCGGACCGCTCGGTGCGCGAGCGCGTGATGGAGACCTATTTCGACCGGCTCGCGGTCTACGTGGTCGAGAAGTCGCGTGTCATCGGCGTCGAGTTCGAGGCGCCCGACCGGGTGCTCGCGGCCGAGATCGCGAATGCCATCGCCGAGTCCTTCATCGACCTGCAGCAGAAGGCGGAACGGGAGGCCTCGACGGCGGCAACCGCGTGGCTCGAACGGGAGATCGACCGGCTGCGCGGGCGGGTGGAAAGCGCGGAGGCGGAGGTCGCCTCCTATCGCTCCAGCCAGGGCCTGTTCGATCTCTCGACGACGGCCGGCAGCCTGACGACGCAGCAGCTGTCGGAGATCAACGCGGAGCTGTCGCGGGCCAAGGCGGCCCGCTCCGAAGCCGAATCGCGGGCGCGGCTCATCCGCGAGGTGCTGTCCGGCGGCGGCTCGCTGGAGACGTCTTCGGAGGTGCTCGGCTCGCCGCTCATCCAGCGGCTGCAGGAACGGCAGGTCGCGCTCAGTTCCGAGATCGCGCAGCTCTCGACCACGCTGCTGCCGGGCCACCCGCGCATCCAGGCGCTCCAGACCGAGCTCGGAAGCCTCAACGGCCGGATCCGGCAGGAGGCGCAGAAGATCCTGCAGTCGCTCGAGACGGCCGCCCGCGTGGCGGCCGCCCGGGAGGCTTCGCTGGCCGGCGACGTGAACACGGCGATGGCGGCTGCGTCGGCCGCGAACGAGAAGGAGATCAAGCTGCGCGCACTCGAGCGGGAAGCGCGGGCGCAACGCGACCTGCTGGAGACGTTCCTCGGCCGGTATCGCGAGGCGGTGGCGCGCAGCGACACGCAGTACGTGCCGGTGGATGCCCGTATCATTTCGCGCGCCGAGCCGCCGCGCAATCCGTCCTGGCCGAAGAAGGGCCTGCTCAGCGTCGTCGTCGCGCTCGCCGTCCTGCTGCTCGCCGTCACGGCCGTGCTCATGCGGGAAT
The DNA here is from genome assembly GCA_023417735.1 of Pseudomonadota bacterium. GTDB lineage: Bacteria > Pseudomonadota > Alphaproteobacteria > Rhizobiales > Afifellaceae > Propylenella. Next base: position 2,335 of record JAEZEK010000263.1, read on the forward strand.
TCACGTCCGGCCGCGCATTCCGGCTGGTCGAGGTCCTGCCGCCGCCGGCTCCGGAGCGGGAGCGGGAGCCGGAACTGGAATTCGTCCGGCCCGCAATGCTCCATGCCCCGCATCCGCGCTTCTCGCGCGACCAGCCGGGCACGGCGGAGCTCGCCGAACTGCTCGCGCAGCCGGCTGTCAGGGTGGCGCTCTTCGCCGGCGCGCGGGGAGGCGAGGGCGCCGGCGAGATCGCGCTCGCCAGCGCCCGGGTCGCGGCAAGGGAGAACGGCCGGCCGATCGTGCTGGACAGCGGCGTGACGCCGTCGCCGGCGCTGCCGGCGAAGGGCCCCGGCCTCGGCGAGCTGCTTGCCGGCGATTCCGCCTTCGGCGACGTGATCCGGCGGGACGAGACGTCGCGCGTCCACTACATCGCCATGGGCGAAACCGAGACCGATCCGCCCCTCCAGCGCCTGGCGCTCGTCATCGCGGCCCTGACCCACACATACGATGCCGTCATCGTCGCCGCCGATTCGCTGGCCGACTGGCCGGCCGAGCACGTCCGGCCCGACCTCGCGGCGGTGATCTGCAGTTCGGACCTGCCCGAATCGGACCGGCGCCATGCGTATGAGTCGGCGCTCGAACGGGGTGCGCGGAACGCCATCGTGGTTCGCCTCGAGGACACCCCGGACCAGTTCGAGGAAGCCACGGAAGCGGCCTGATGCATCCGCCGCGACCGGTTCCGCCGGCTTGGGCGCAAGCTGGTTCTTCCGCGCCTCGCCTCACCCGGCGCGACCGCATGATCGGCAGGGGCCTGCGGCTGCTGGCGGCGCTCAAGGCGGGACGCTGGCTCGGCGCGCCCGCGGCACGCGTGGTCGTGACGCTCCACCATGTCCGGCCGGCACTCTCAGCCGCGGACTTCGACCCGTTGTCCCACCTGTCGGTCACGCCCGAGTTCCTGGACCGCTTCCTCGCTGAGATGGCGAGCGCCGGCTGGCGCTTCGTGACCCCGACCGAACTCTTGGAGCCGGCCGTTCCGGGCGCCTCGCACCGCATGGTGGTGACGCTCGACGACGGCTACCGCGACAATGCCGAGCATGCCGCGCCCGTGTTCCGCCGGCATGGCTGCCCGTTCACGATCTACGTCACCCCGGGGTTCTGCGACCGCAGCGCCGAGATCTGGTGGGAGGCGCTCGAGCGCATCATCGCGCGCACTGACCGGATGGAGGCCGATCCCGGCGGGCCGCCGGCGCTTGCGACCGGGACGGCGGACGAGAAGAACGCCGCCTTCCGGATCTGGATCGACTATCTGGCGGGCAGCGTGGACGAGGCCAAGCAGCGACAGCTGATCCGCCGTCTCTGCGACCGGTACGGCGTCGATCTCGCGGCGCTCGCCGCCGAGCTCGTCATGGACTGGGACGAGGTGCGTGCGATCGCCCGCGATCCGCTCTGCACGATCGGTGCCCACACTATGACGCATCCAGCCCTGAAACGGCTGCCGGAGGCGGAGGCGCGGCGCGAGATGCGCGAAAGCGCGGACCGGATCGAGCGGGAGATCGGCACCCGCCCTGCGACCCTGGCGTTTCCATACGGATATTCCACTGCTGCCGGGCCGAGGGAAGCCCGACTGGCGGCCGAGGAGGGCTTCGCCGCGTCCTTCACCACACGGCCCGGCTGCGTGGACCTGGAATGCGCCGGCCACGGGCTGCCGCGCATCTCCCTCAACGGGAACTACCAGGACGTCCGTCTCTACCCGGCTCTGTTCGCTCCGAATCTCTGGCGCCTGGCGGACTGGCTGAAGTCCGCCGCCCGCCGGTTTCACCCTCCGGTCGCGCCATCCACCGGATCACCGCACCCGCAGGTATGACCCAGGCGAGGCCGCCGACGACATAGAAGACGAGCTGCACGATCGCGCTCGTACCCGGCAGTTTCGCCGCAGCGACGGTCATGACGATCAGCGCGTAAAGGAGAATGAAAACCACAAGTAGTAAAGTGCCGGTGAGCTTTCGTCCGGATGCCGTCATCTGATCCCGTTCTCCGAGTTGCAGTGGCTGAAGGATGTAGCGGTTTCTGTCGCCTTCGCGACGATGTGTCACCCGGCCGAAGTGAGACTTGCCGGGCGTAGTGGTGCGGGTTAACGAGGGCACGATGTCGGTTTCCGCTGTTCCTCTCGTCGATCACCACGCGGCCCGCGCTCACAGCGAGGGCCGCGGCGCGGTCCGCATCTGGCTCGGCGCCATGATCGTTCTCGTGTTCGCGATGGTCCTGATCGGCGGCGCTACGCGGCTGACCGATTCCGGCCTTTCGATCACCGAGTGGAAGCCGGTCGTGGGCGCCATCCCCCCATTCTCGCAAGCCGCCTGGGAATCGGAATTCGCCCTCTACCGCCAAACCCCGCAATACGCGCTGATGAACAGCCACATGAGCCTGGCGGAGTTCAAGACCATCTATTGGTGGGAGTGGGGACATCGGCAGCTCGGCAGATTGATCGGGCTCGTCTATCTCGTCGGCTGGCTCTGGGCCGCGACGACCCGGCGGGTCGATTCGAAGCCCGGCCTCGTCCTGTTCGGGATGGGGCTCCTCCTCGCCACGCAAGGACTGGTCGGCTGGATCATGGTCGCGTCCGGGCTGGAGCCCGGGATGACCGCGGTGGCGCCCGTGAAGCTCACGCTTCACCTGACGCTCGCCTGCCTGTTCTTCGCCTCGCTCGTGGCAATGTACGTCCGCCTCGGCCAGCCGACGCGAATCATCGTCCCGGCCTGGATGCGCCTCGCGGCCATAGGCCTCGTCGCGCTGGTGTTCGTGCAGATCGCCCTTGGCGGCCTCGTGGCGGGGCATGATGCGGGGCTGACCTACAACACCTGGCCGCTGATGGACGGCAGCCTCGTGCCGGACGGCCTGTTCCCCCTCGAGTCGTTCTGGATGAGCGTGGTGGACGACGTCACCACCATCCAGTTCAACCACAGATTGGGCGCCTACCTGTTGACCGCTGCGGCCGTCCTCTATGCCGTGGCGACCTGGGCCCGTGTCGGCGCCGCAGGCCGCCGGCACCAGCGGATGATCCTCGCGGTGCTGGCAGTTCAGTTCGTCCTCGGAATCCTGACGCTCCTCTACGTGGTGCCGATCGGCCTCGCGCTCGCCCACCAAGGCATGGCGCTCGTCCTTCTCGGCACGGCCGTGGCCCATGCCGTCACGCTGAGAGGCCTCTGACCCGCGGCTGCGGCGGGGAGGAGCGATCGCTGGGGCCCGGCTTCGCGGCCGGGTACCCGATGAACCGCTCAGGCCGGGTCCGGCCAGATCAGGCAGCGGCTCCCCGCACCGTCGGTTTCCTCACTGAGAACGACCCGCTCTCCCGTGACGCTCGCCGCGCCGCTCGCCACGAGGGCCAGCGCGCGGGGATAGATCCGGTGCTCCACCGCCAGCACGCGAGCAGCCAGGCTGTCGGCCGTATCGGAGGAAAGGACCGGCACCGCGCCCTGGATGATGATCGGCCCGGTATCGACGTCGGAGCGGACGAAATGGACGGTCGCGCCGTGAATCCGCACGCCGGCCGCGATCGCCCGTTCGTGCGTGTCCAGCCCGCGGAACGAGGGGAGGAGGGAGGGATGGACGTTGATCATGCGGTCGCGCCAGCGCTCCACGAACCCTTCCGACAGGAGCCGCATGAAACCGGCGAGACAGACGAGCTCGATGCGCGCCGCCTCCAGTTCCGCCTGGAGTGCAGCCTCGAAGGCCGGCTTGCCGGCATGGGCCCTGTGATCCACGACGGCAGTGGCCACCCCGGCGGCGGCTGCGTGCCCGAGCCCCCCGGCATCCGGCCGATTGGAGACGACGAGCGCGAGCTCGGCCGGGTAGCCCGGCTCTCCGGCGGCGGCGAGGAGAGCCGCGAGGTTGCTGCCGCGCCCGGAAATCAGCACGGCGGTCCGGGTGCGCCGCATCGCCTCAGCCGAGCGCGAGCCGGCCGGCGAAGCGGACCGGATCGCCGGTACGCCGGGCGAGAGCCCCGATCTCGATGACCGTCTCGCCCGCCGCCCTGAGGGTTCCGGTCACGGTCGAAGCCGCAGGCGCCTCGACCACGAGCACCATGCCTATCCCGCAATTGAAGCTGCGGAGCATCTCCGGCTCGGCGACCGGCCCGGCGGCGGCGAGCCACCTGAAAATTGGCGGCACCGGGATCGCGGAGAGGTCGATCTCGGCGGCGAGGTGGTCCGGCAGGACACGCGGGACGTTCTCGGTGAGGCCGCCGCCGGTGATGTGGGCGAGCGCCTTCACGGCGCCGGTCTGCCGGATGGCGGCCAAACAGGGTCGGACGTAGATCCGGGTCGGCGCCAGGAGCGCCTTCCCGAGGGGTTCGCCTGCGGCGAAGGGCGCGGGATCCGCCCAATCGAGTGCGGCTGCGGCCACGATCCGCCGGACGAGCGAGAACCCGTTCGAATGAACACCGCTGGAGGCGAGCCCGAGCAGGACGTCGCCTTCGGCCATGTCGCGGCGGGGCAGGATGGCCTCGCGCTCCACGGCGCCCACAGCGAAGCCGGCGAGGTCGTAGTCTCCGGCGGCATAGAGCCCCGGCATCTCGGCGGTCTCCCCGCCGACGAGCGCGGCGCCGGCCTGGCGGCAGCCCTCCGCAATGCCCGCCACGACAATGGCGGCCTGGTCCACCGCCAGCGCGCCGGTCGCGAAATAGTCGAGGAAGAACAGCGGCTCCGCGCCCTGCACGACGAGATAGTTGACGCACATCGCCACCAGCTCGATGCCGACGCCTTCGTGCCGCCCGGTTTCGATGGCGACCTTGAGCTTCGTTCCGACGCCGTCGGTCGACGAAACCAGGATGGGGTCGCGGAAGCCGGCTGCCCTGAGGTCGAAGAGCGCGCCGAAGCCGCCGAGCCCGCCGGACACGCCGGCACGGTGCGTCGAGGCCGCGAGCGGCTTGATCCTTTGGACGAGCGCGTTTCCGGCGTCGATGTCGACGCCGGCGTCGCGATATGTCAGCGGCCGGCCGGGTTCCGTCATGGACTAGCGCCTAGAGCCGGAACGTGGTGATTGCAAGCGATGCGCGTTCTGGCGGCCCGGCCGCAGAACGTCCGGAACAACAAGCGTGACGATTCCGAATTTCATCACTCTCGCCCGCCTGATCGCCGTCCCGGTGGTGGTCTGGCTGATGATCGTGGACCGCTTCGGCGCGGCCCTGATCCTCTTCATCCTGGCGGGCATCTCGGATGCGGTCGACGGCTTCATCGCGAAGCGTTTCGGCGCGGCATCCGAACTCGGCGCCTATCTCGATCCGTTCGCCGACAAGACGCTGCTCGTGTCGCTCTTCGTGACGCTCGGCGTGAAGGGGTTCCTGCCGGCCTGGCTGATCGTGGCGGTGGTCAGCCGGGACTTCCTCATCATCGGCGCCGTCGCGCTGTCCTACATGCTGCGGAACCCCGTTTCGATCCGGCCGATCTGGGTGTCGAAGCTGAACACCGGCGCCCAGATCATCCTCGTCGGCCTCGTCCTCGGCAGGGCGGCGGGTTTCGAGGTGTTCGAACCCGCGATCGGCCCGGCGATCGTCGCCACCGCCGGCTTGACGGTGATTTCGACGGCGGCCTATCTCGTCGCCTGGCTGAAGCACATGGCGGGCGGGGGCGGGTCCTGAGCGGCGAGCGGCGTTTGAGCTACGGACGTCAGGCGGCCTTCTGGATCGCGGCTTCGCTCGGTCTCCTCCTGTTCCTGTGGCTGTTCAGGGACATCCTGCTGCCGTTCATCATGGGCCTCGCGCTCGCCTACCTGCTCGACCCGGTCGCAGATCGCCTGCAGCGGCTCGGCATGAACCGGCTTTGGGCGACCTTCGCCATCCTGGTCCTGTCGGTCGTGTTCTTCGCCCTGGCGCTGCTGGTGCTCGTCCCGGTCCTCGGGGCGCAGCTCATGGCCTTCATCGCACGTCTGCCGGAGCACGTGGCGCGGTTGCAGGAGCTCGCCGACAAGCTCTTCGAGACGCGCTTCTCCGAGGTCCTCGGCGGCGGCGACGCCCGCACGGCCATCCAGCAGTTCGCCGGGCAGGCGGCGAGCTGGCTGGGAACCGTCGTGTCCTCGCTGTGGGCCGGCGGCCGGGCCGTCGTGAACGTGGTGAGGCTGTTCGTGGTGACGCCGGT
>JAEZEK010000327.1 GCA_023417735.1 Pseudomonadota bacterium
GCGCCGGGGCCCTCGCGCGCCGCGCCGGACGAGGATGCCACCGCCCACGGCTCCGACGCCCCCGTGCCGGCGAGCCGCCCGGCCGAGCGGGCGCCGGGCTGAGGGGGCGGCCATGCGCGACAGGCTCCAGAGCGTCCGCGAACGGATCATCGAGGCGACCAAAGGCGTGTCGGCGCTCTGCGTGCGCCGGCCCGTGCTCACCATCGTCGTCAATCTCCTCATCATCGTGGCCGGCCTCGCCGCCCTCAACGGCGTCGAGATCCGCGAGCTCCCGAACGTCGACCGGCCGGTGATCACGATCACGGCCAATTACGAGGGCGCGTCGCCGGAATCCATCGACACGCAGGTGACGAGCCTGCTCGAAGGCGCGGCCGCCCGCGTCCCGGGCGTGAAGAACATCTCCTCGACGAGCCGCACCGGCCGCAGCCGGATCGTCGTCGAGTTCGACAGCTCCGTCGACATCAACGTCGCCGCGAACGATCTCCGCGACGCGGTCGGTGACGTGCAGCGCAGGCTGCCCGAGCAGGTCGAGGACCTCTCGATCGTGAAGGCCGACGACGATTCCGACCCGATCATGCGGCTGGCGGTGACCGCCTCCGACATGCGGATCGAGGATCTGTCGAAGCTCGTGGAGGACACCGTCGTCGACCGGCTCTCGGCGGTCGAGGGGGTGGCGCAGGTCTCCACCTACGGCGCGCGCGAGCCGCTCGTCCGCGTCCTCATCGACCCCGAGGCGCTCGCCATGCGCGGGCTCGCCGTCTCCGACCTGTCGAGCGCGCTGGCGACCGTGGCGCTCGACGCGCCGGCCGGCAACCTCACGGGCGCGGACCATTCGCTGCTGGTGCGCGCCGATGCGAGCGTCACGAGCGCGGAGGAGGTCGAGGCGATCCGCATCGACCGCAGCACCCGGGTCGGCGACGTGGCGGACGTGTTCTTCGGCCCGGCCGACCGCTCGAGCGTGCTGCGCATCAACGGCCAGACCGGCCTCGGCCTCGGCATCATCCGGCAGGCCCAGTCGAACACGCTCGACATCTCGGACGGCATGCGGGAGGCCGTGGCGCAGCTCAACGCGGCGCTGCCCGACGGCGTCTCCATCCGCATCACCTCGAACGACGCGACCTTCATCGGCGGCGCGCTGAACGCCGTCGTCCGGGCGCTCAGCGAGGCGATCGTCATCGTCATCGCCATCATCTTCCTGTTCCTGCGCTCGCTGCGGCTGACCATCGTGCCGGCGGTGACGGTGCCGATCGCGCTGCTCGGCACGGTCGCGGCGATCTATCTGGCGGGCTTCTCGATCAACATCCTGACGCTGCTCGCCTTCGTGCTCGCCACCGGGCTCGTCGTCGACGACGCCATCGTGGTGCTGGAGAACATCGAGCGGCACCGCCGCATGGGCATGGGGCCGCGCGCCGCCGCCGTGCTCGGTGCGAAGCAGGTGTTCTTCGCCGTGGTCTCCACCACGCTCACGCTCGCGGCCGTCTTCATCCCGATCTCGTTCTTCCAGGGCACGGCGGGGCGTCTCTTCTCGGAGTTCGGCTTCGTCATGGCCTTCGCGGTGACGCTGTCCGGCTTCGTCGCGCTCACGCTCTGCCCGATGCTGACCTCGCGGCTGATGCCCGCGGGCGCCCATGCCGACGAGCCGAGCCGGAACCCGCTGATGCGGATGATGGAGGCCGTCGGCGGATGGGGTGAGGCGGGCTACCGGCGCACCCTCGACGCCGCCCTTGCCGCGCCGCTGGTGGTGCTCGTGATCGCGGGCCTCTTCGCCGCCGGCGCCGTCGTCGCCTATGCCGCGCTCCCCGAAGAGCTCACGCCGAGCGAGGATCGCGGTTTCGTCCCGATTTCCATCAGCGGGCCGCAAGGCGTGACGATCGACTACATGGACAGCCAGCTCCGGGCCGTGGAGGAGGCCGCGCTGCCCGTCATCGAGGCCGGCGAGGCGACCAACATGTTCCTGATCGCGGGCATGGGCGGCAACACCAATTCCGGCTTCGTGGTCCTGACGCTCGCCGACTGGAAGGCGCGCGAGCGCAGCCAGCAGGAGATCATGCGCGAGCTGAACGGCCGGCTCCAGAACATCCCCGGCGTCCAGGTCTTCGCGCGCTCGCCGAACAGCCTCGGCATCCGCGGCGGCGGGCAGGGCCTGCAATTCGCGATCACCGGCATCGATTACGACGCGCTGGCGGAGCAGGCCGAGGCCTTCCGCCTGGCGATGGAGGACCTGCCGGCCTTCGACACGGCGCGCCTGTCCTACGACACCACGCAGGCCCAGCTCTCGCTCGACATCGACCGCGAGCGCGCGACCGATCTCGGGATCCCCGTCGATTCGCTCGGCACCACCCTCGCGACGCTCCTCGAGGGCCGCGAGATGGGCGAGTTCTACGTCGGCGGCGATGCCATCCCGGTTCGGGTCGAGGCGCCGGACGGCACGATCAACGATCCGTCCGATCTGGAGGGCATCTTCGTGCGCACGGGCGGCGGGCGCATGGTTCCGCTCTCCTCCTTCGTCAGCGTGCGCGAATCGGCCGTCGCGCCGAACCTGCCGCGCGAGGGTCAGCGGCGCGCCGTGCCGCTCGTCGGCACGCTTGGCGAGGGCCAGGACCTGCGCTCGGCGATGGCCGCCGTAGAGACGCTCGCCCGCGAGCGGCTGCCGGCGGAGATGGGCATCCGCTTCATGGGCGAGGCGGCGGCGCTCGACGAGACGTCGAGCGGCATGGCGATCACCTTCGCCTTCGCCCTGCTCGTCGTGCTCCTCGTGCTCGCCGCGCAGTTCGAGAGCTTCGTCAGCGCGGTGATCATCATGGTCACGGTGCCGTTCGGGCTCGCGGCGGCGATCTACGCGATGGTGCTCACGGGCGGCTCCCTCAACATCTACAGCCAGATCGGCCTCGTGATGCTGGTCGGCATCATGGCCAAGAACGGCATCCTGATCGTGGAGTTCGCCAACCAGCTGCGCGAAAGCGGCATGGGCGTCCATGCGGCGATCCGCGAAGGCTGCCGGATCCGGCTGCGCCCCGTGGTGATGACCATGATCGCCACCGTGCTCGGCGGCGTGCCGCTCGTCCTCTCCTCCGGCGCCGGGGCGGAGGCGCGGCATGCGCTCGGCTGGATCGTCGTCGGCGGGCTGGGGCTCGCCACCTTCGTGACGCTGTTCGTCACGCCGGTCGCCTACCAGCTCCTCGCCGGCCTCTCCAAGCCGCGCTCGGCGGAAGCCGACAGGCTCGAGGCAGAGCTCGGCCACGCGCTCGGCTCGGGCGAGGTCGTGCTGCGCTCGGAGGCCGAAGAAGCGCTGGCGCCCGCAGGCCATCCCACGTTCCGGGAGGCTGCCGAATGACGGCGGCTGTCGCATGGCTCCGGTTCGCCCTGCCCCCCGTCGCAGGCGGCGTGCGCAGGGCGCCTTCCGGTGCTCCCTCGGTGGACGGCGGCGCATTGCGGCATTCCCGTCGGCGGCGGCCGGCCTATAGTCGCCAGCCGGGCCTCGCCCGGTTCGGGCGAGCGGCGGAAAGGAAGCGGGTGGACGCCTCGGACGATGCAGCGCGCCTGAAGGCCGTCGCGGCCGGAGACGAGGCCGCATTCGCCTGTCTCATCGACCGCCACGGCCCGGCCCTGCTCCGCTTCGCCCGGATGCTGCTCGGCAGCGAGGCGGAAGCCGAGGACGTCGTGCAGGACGCCATGCTCAGCCTGTGGCGCGCCGCGCCGCGCTGGCGGGCGGAGGCGCGGCTTTCGACCTGGCTGCATCGCGTCGCCTACAATGGCGCGGTCGATCGCCTGCGCCGGCGCCGCAGCTTCGTGGACGTCGCGGCGGCCGAGGACCTGCCCGACGAGGACGGCGCCTCGCCCGACGCCGCCATCCTGCGGGCGGAGGCCGTTGCGAGCGTGCAGCAGGCCCTCGCCTGCCTCCCGGAGCGGCAGCGGACCGCCATCCTGCTCTACCATTTCCAGGAGCTCGGCCAGGCGGAGGCTGCCGAGGTGATGGAGATCGGCGAGCACGCGTTCGAGTCTCTTCTCGCACGGGGACGCCGCCGCCTGCGCGATCTGCTTTCTCCGCCGGAGGGCGGAGCCGGGGAGGGCACGCGATGACGAATCCCGACCTCCGTCCGGACGTTTGCGAAGCGCTCGAGCGCTTCGGCACGGACCTCGCCCGCTGGCCCGATCCGCGGCTTGCGCGGGAAGCCGATGCGGCGCTCGTCCGCGATGCAGCCTGCCGCGCCGAATGGGAGGCCTGGCGCAACCTCGACGCCCTGCTCGCCGCGACCCGGGCGTCGTGCGAC
>JAEZEK010000374.1 GCA_023417735.1 Pseudomonadota bacterium
GTCCGCTCCATTGTCTCGGCCCGCGCCGGCGATGCGCCGCGGCCAGATCTCGATGTCCCGGGTGATGGTCGCGCCGTAGCGGTCGCGCTCCTCGGGCCGGTCGCGCGTCCGCTCGAGCGCGATCACCCGCGTCGCCAGCGAGAAGGCTTCGGAGAGGTCGTGGGTGACCATCACGACCGTCAGCTCCGCCTCGTGCCAGAGCCGGCGGACGAGCGCGTGGATCTCGGCGCGCACGCCCGGGTCGAGGGCGCCGAACGGCTCGTCGAGAAGGAGGATCTTCGGCCGGCGGAAGATCGCCTGGGCGAGCGCGAGCCGCTGCTACATGCCGCCGGAGAGCTCGGCAGGGTAGCGGTCGGCCGCGGCCCCCAGACCCACTTCGTCGAGGAGCGCCGCCGCCTCGGCGAGTGCCGCCCGACGGCGTCGGCCGACCAGGCGGCCGAGCAGCGGTGCGGCCTCGAACTCGCGGCCGAGGAGCACGTTCTCGATGGCCGTCAGGTGCGGGAACACCGAATAGCGCTGGAAGACGACGCCGCGGTCGGCGGTCGCTTCCGGCGCGATCGGCCGTCCGTCGATGGTGATCGCGCCGCGGCTCGGGCGCTCCTGCGAAAGAAGCATGCGCAGCAGCGTGGTCTTGCCGCAGCCGGACGGCCCGACCAGCGCGATGAAGGCCCGCGGCGCGATCTCGAGCGAGACGCGCTCGAGCACGATCTGGTCGCCGAACTCCTTCCAGACGTCGTCGATGCGGATGAGGCTCACCGCGCCCGCTCCCCGAACCAGGGGAAGGCGCGCCGCTGAAGGAGGCGGAGGCCCGCGTCCATCAGGAACGCGAGGAGCGTGATCCAGGCCACGTACGGCAGGATCACGTCCATCGCGAGATAGCGGCGCATCAGGAAGATGCGGTAGCCGAGGCCCGATTCCGACGCGATCGCCTCGGCCGCGATCAGGAACAGGAATGCCGGACCGATCGAGAAGCGCTCCGCATCGATGAGGCGCGGCAGGAGCTGCGGCAGCATCACCCTGAGCGCCACCTGCCAGGTCGAGGCGCCGAGCGTCTGCGCCTTGATCAGCTGCTCGGCCGGAATCTCCTCCGCCCGCAGCGCGAGGTCGCGGATGATGAAAGGTGTGATCCCGACGGCGATGAGCGCGATCTTGGACCCTTCGCCGAGGCCCATCACGATGAAGAGGATCGGCAGCACGGCGAGCGGCGGGATCATGCAGACGACCGCGACGAGCGGGGCGAGCAGCGCGCGCGCGAACGGCACCAGACCGATGAGGAGCCCGAAGGCGAGGCCGACCGACGTCGCGATGAGGAGCGCCGCGAGAAGGCGGGAAAGGCTCGCGATCGTGTCGGCGAGCATCAGGTACTCGCCGGAGCGCGGATCGGGCGTGAAGGCGATCCGCTTCACCGCTTCCAAGACGGTGCTCGCCGCCGGCAGCAGCTTGTCGTTCGGATTGGCCGCGAGCCGCATCTCCGAGCCGACTGCGTATGCAATGAGCAGCAGTGCGAACGGAATGAGCGCGAGCGCGAGCGCTGCGCCACGGCTCGGCCGCCGGTTCATCAGGCGCATCGGCTGCGCTCCCTGGTGGAGCGGGCGCGGATTGGAAGCTCTGACCGGCTGCGCGACATGAACCCTTGAGCCTTAAGATCACCGAGGAGCGGCGGGGCTGCCGCCGTTCCGGAGTTCTCGAGGTCTCCCGGGCTTTTGTCCCGCCGTGCACCCGGAGGTTTCAGCCCCCGGGCGGCGGCTCTCGGACCAGCGCTCGCCTACCGAGCCGGAACCCTAGCCGCCATACTCTGCAGGGCTCGATGCAACCGCCGTGCCAGCGGCCGCGGGATCCTTGTGCGCATCGGCGGCGTGACCGGCGTTCCGCCTCAGCTCGCGCAGGAACGCCAGCAGCAGCGGCCGGCGCGCCTCGCTCGTCCGCACCGCCGTGAAATGCTGGGAGGCGAAGCTGTAGATGTCGCGCTTGAGCGCCCGCATCCGGCGCCGCCCGGCCCAGTCCTCGCCGATATGGCACGGCAGGAAGCCGATATACTGGCCCGACAGGATCATCATCACCTGCGCCTCCATGTGCATCACCGTGCCGGCGGGGCGAGGGTGGTTGGCGCGGTAGAGGTCGTCGAAATGGAGATAGCCGCGCACCGAGAAGGCGCACTTCTCGACGTCCTCGCGCGCGATCGCGTCGTCGGGCGTCTCGAACAGCACATGCCCCGCGCCGCAATAGAGCGCGTGCGGCTCCCGGCAGAAGGCGCGGTAGGTGATCTGCGGCGCCTTCTGCGACATCGGCCCGATCACCACGTCACGCGTGCCTTCGGTAACGGCCCGCTCCAGCTCGCGCGGCGTGCCGAGGGCGAGATCGAGGAAGACGTCCGGCGCGTAGCGGCAGAAACGGCCGAGCGCCGCCTGCAGCCCGAGCTCGGGGCTCGTCACGACGCCGTCCACCATCCCGATCCGCAGCCGGCCCGTGAGCTTGCCGCGGTCGCGGCCGAGCCGCGCCTCGAAGCTCTCGATGTCGGCGAAGAGCTGGCGCGCCGCGGCATAGACGCTCTCGCCGAACTCTGTGAGCCGGAAACCGCGCCGGCCGCGCTCGCAAAGCGGCGCGCCGATCTTCTTCTCGAGCGCGCTGAGATGGGTCGAGAGGGTCGACTGCGACAGATTGAGCGCGATCTGCGCATCGGCGAAGCCGCCGGCATCGGCGAGCGTCACGAAGACGCGCAGCAGGCGGAGGTCGATGTTGTCGAGCCGGCGCATCGGGCCTCACTTCAGGGTTTTTCGATGTCTTCTTCTATTAAATCCGATTTCCATCGAAGTTAAACTGGCTGATCATCCGTTTCTCCGGGGAAATGAGGAGTGCGAAGATGTTCCGTTCCGTGTTCGCCGTCGCCCTTGTGATCGGAACTGCGGCGCCCGCGCTGGCCGCCGACACGATCCGCGTGCTGTCGCCGACCTGGCCGGGCTTTGCGCCCGTGCTGGTGGCCATCGACAAGGGCTACTTCAAGGATCTCGGGCTCCAGGTCGACCTGAAGTTCGAGGACGATCGCTCGAACGTCATGGCGGCCTACGCCCGCGGCGACATCGAGGCCGACATGCGTACGGTGGGCGAGCACCAGGGCCGCCCGCGCGACGCGAGCACGCCCGGGATCATCATCGGCACCATCGACAAGTCGGTCGGCGGCGACGGCGTGATCGCCGACGGCTCGATCGAAAGCGCGGCCGACCTGAAGGGGAAGACCGTCGCAGTCGAGCCGAACATCCCGGCCCGCCTCCTGCTCCAGCTCGAACTCAAGAAGGCAGGCCTGACCCTCAACGACCTCAACGTGAAGGAGATCGCCACCGCGGACACGGTCGCGATCTTCGCCGACAGTTCGATCGCCGCCATCGGCACCTACGAGCCGTTCCAGTCGCAGGCTCTCACGGCGATCCCGGCGCGCAACGGCAAGCTGCTCGTCTCGTCCAAGGACAGCGAGATCATCGTCGACGTCATCACCGCCCGCCAGGACGACCTCGCCGCCAACCCGCAGAAGTACGTCAACTTCCTGAAGGGCATCTACCAGGCGATCGACCTCTACAAGAGCGACCCCGAGGAGTTCATCCGGCTCGCCGCCCCGCACTACAATCTGAGCGAGGCCGAGGTGAAGGAGATCCTCGACACGAGCCTCGCCTACACCGACCTCGCGGAATCGAAGGAGCTCATCGGCACGAAGGACCAGCCGGGGACGCTCCACGAGGTCTTCGACACGGTGATGGAGCTGAACCTGGAGAACGGGGCCGCCGACGTGAAGCTCGATGCCGCGAGCCAGATCGACCCTGGCCCGATGTCGGCGCTCTAGGAGCGGGCCGTTGGCCGAGATCGCGACAGCGCTGAGGGAGAGCGGGCGGACGGCCGCGGACGAGCGTCCAGCGGCTGCTCCGG
>JAEZEK010000375.1 GCA_023417735.1 Pseudomonadota bacterium
GGTCGGGGGCCGGACGGCGCGCCGGCTGGCGGATCTGCGGCCGAGGCGGCTGCAGGGTCGATTCCAGCTCCTGCATCAGTTCGGCCTCGAGATCGGCCGAGAAGGCATCCGCCTCAAAGCTCGGTTCGGCACGGTTCTGCGGCGCCGGAGCAGGCTGAGGCTTCGCTGTTCTGAAGAAAGCGCCGTCCTCGCTCACGATTCGCGCGAGTTCGACGAGAGGATCCTCTTCGAAGTCAGGCGCCACGGGCCGCCCGCTGGGTCGCTTGTCCTTCGGAAAAGTATCAGCCATGCCAACCGGCCCCTCGATTCGGCCCGGCCGCCGGAATGACCGCCGGCCGCGCCATGCTAGTGCATCTCGTCCGGCGCTTCGACTCCGAGGATCTCAAGTCCTGCTCGAAGAACGGCGCCTATTGCGGTGACAAGGGCAAGACGCGCTCGGCTTACCTCTAGGTCCTCAGGCTTAATGAAGCGTAATTGCGGCAACTCCTTGCCTCTGTTCCAATGCGCGTGGAACGTGCTTGCCAGATCGTGAAGATAGTAAGCGACCCTGTGCGGCTCCCTTGCGCGTGCGGCCGCATCGAGGAGCCGCGGCCAGTCGGCCATCTGCCTGATGAGCGCCCGCTCGCCCTCGTCGCCGAGCCGGCCGAAATCGGCATCCGCGAGCGCAGCCGGCGCAAGATCGAGCGCTGGGACCTCCTCCGCCGCCTGCCGGCGCACGGATGCCGTCCGGGCATGGGCGTACTGCACGTAGAAGACGGGATTGTCCTTGGACTTCTCGGTGACGACCTGAAAGTCGAAGTCGAGCGGTGCGTCCGCCTTGCGGTACAGCATCATGAACCGCACCGCGCTGCGGCCGACCTCGTCGACGACCTCGCGCAGCGTCACGAGGTCTCCCGAGCGCTTCGACATCCGCACCGGCTCGCCGCCGCGGAAGAGCTTCACGAGCTGGCAAAGCTGGACCTCGAGCGCCGCCTTCCCGCCGCTGATCGCGGTCACGGCGGCCCGCATGCGTTTGACGTAGCCGCCGTGATCGGCGCCCCAGACGTCGATCATGTCGGTGAAGCCGCGCCGGAACTTGTCGTAGTGATAGG
Organism: Pseudomonadota bacterium; assembly: GCA_023417735.1. Classification (GTDB taxonomy): domain Bacteria; phylum Pseudomonadota; class Alphaproteobacteria; order Rhizobiales; family Afifellaceae; genus Propylenella. The sequence continues at coordinate 1,092 of JAEZEK010000375.1, forward strand.
CGATGTCGGAAGCGAAATAGGTGTAGCTGCCGTCCGATTTCATGAGCGGGCGATCGACATCGTCCCCGAACTCGCTCGCGCGGAAGAGCGTCTGTTCGCGGTCCTCCCAGTCGTCCGGCAGCTGCCCTTTCGGCGGCGGCAGCGTGCCGAGGTAGATCAGTCCCTTCTCCCGCAGCGCCTCGATCGCCTGCGCGACGCGATCCTCGCCGCCCGCATTGAGCGAGCGCTCCGAGAAGAAGACGTCGTGGCTCACGGCCACGGCCGCGAGATCGTCGCGGATCATCGCCATCATCGCCGCGATGGCGCGGTCGCGGACGAGCGGCAGCCATTCGCTTTCCGGCCTGGAAAGCAGGCTTGGCCCGAACTCGGCGGCGAGCGCCTCGCTGACCGGCTTCAGATAATCGCCCGGATAGAGGCCGCGCGGGATCTCGCCGATCTCCTCGCCCAGCGCTTCACGGTAGCGCAGGAAGGCGGACCTGGCCAGGACGTCGACCTGTCCGCCGGCATCGTTGACGTAGTATTCGCGGATGACGCGCTGGCCGGTTGCCTCGATCATGTTGGCGATGACGTCGCCCACGACGGCGCCGCGGCAATGCCCGACATGCATCGGCCCGGTCGGGTTGGCGGACACGTACTCCACGTTCACGGCCGCCTCCCCGCCCGGCGCGGACCTGCCATAGGCGGCACCGCTCAGGAGGATGGCCCGAAGCGCGTTGCTCCAGTAGGCGTCGGCCAGTCGGAGGTTGATGAAGCCCGGGCCGGCAACTTCGACCGTCGACACATCGGGGTCGGCCGTCAGCCTGGTCGCGATGCGCGTCGCGAGATCGCGCGGCTTCACGCCGAGGTGCTTGGAAAGCGCCAGGGCGGCGTTGGTGGCAAGGTCGCCGTGGGCGGCGTCGCGCGGGGGCTCGGCGATCACGCGCGTGAGGAGCTCGTCCGGAATCGACCAGTTCTCTTGCGCAGCCAGCCCCTGGACCGCTTTCCTGATGCGCTGTTCGAAGTCCTGGAAGAGATTCATTGGCCGGTCCCGCAGCGGCTCGAAACGCCGTTGCCCTCTGGAGTGCGTCGTATCGGAGATTCCGCGCCCGCCTAGCCCAGATCCGGGGTAGCGTCAAACAAGCGCCGGTGCTCCATGAGGGCAAAGCGGTCGGTCATGCTGGCGATGTAGTCGGCGACGCGTCGGGCCCTCCCCGCGCCCGGCTCCGGCCGCCATTCGGCTGGAAGCTCCATCGGGTCCGCCGCCAGCGCGGCGAAGAGGTCCGCAACCACCTGCTCGGCCTGCACGACCGCACGCATGACGTCCGGATGACGATAGAGACGGGCGAAGAGGAACGCCTTCAGCTCGCCAACCTGTTCCGCCGTCGCATCCGAGAAGCCCACAAGGGCGTGCGGCGCGCGCCTGACGTCGTCGGCGCAACCCGGGCCGCGTTCGCCGATCCGCACGGCCGACGTCAGGATGGCGTCCTCGATCATGCGCGTGATCATCCGGCGGGCGAGCTCGCGGATCCGGCGATGGCCGTCGAGCGCCGGGTGGTCCGTCCCGATCTCGCGCAGGATGCCGCCGGCCAAGGGCACGTCAGCGAGCTCGGCGAGCGTGATCAGCCCGGCCCTGAGGCCGTCCTCGACGTCGTGCGAAGCGTACGCGATATCGTCTGAAAGTGCAGCGACTTGCGCCTCGAGGCTCGGAAAGAGGTGGAGCTGGAAGCCGGCGATCGCAGGAAAGGTGGCCAGCGCGTGCGGCAGCGCCTTCCCGGAATTCGGTCCGGCAGGCGAGCCGTCTGCGTCGAGGATCGGCCCATTGTGCTTCACGAGCCCTTCGAGCGTCTCCCAGCTCAGGTTCAGGCCCTTGAAGTCGGGATAGCGGTTCTCCAGCAGCGTCACGACCCGGAAGCTCTGGGCATTGTGGTCGAAGCCGCCGTCGGGCGCCAGCGCACGGTCTAGTGCGCGCTCCCCGGCATGGCCGAACGGGGTGTGGCCGAGATCGTGTGCGAGGGCGACGGCCTCAGCGAGATCCTCGTCGAGGCCGAGCGGCCGCGCGATCGATCGCGCGACCTGGGCGACCTCCAGCGTGTGGCTGAGGCGCGTGCGGAAATGGTCGACCTCGTGGACGACGAAGACCTGGGTCTTGTGCTTGAGCCGGCGGAAGGCGTCGGAATGCAGGATGCGGTCGCGGTCGCGCTGGAATGGCGAGCGGAGCGGCGAGTCCGGCTCGTCGTGGAACCGACCGCGGCTGCGGAGCGGGTCCTCGGCATAGGGC
>JAEZEK010000384.1 GCA_023417735.1 Pseudomonadota bacterium
AAAGACACAGCGTCTATACCTCCGGCGCGACGGCAAAGGCCGCGACCAGGGCCCTGCTTCGCGCCGGGGCGAGGAACGTCGACGTGCTCACCTTCGCGCGCGTCGCGAACTGAACGGCCCTTCCTGCGTTCAAAGTTGAACCTTATATGACCGTGCGATCACGGAATTCAGCAGGTGCCCGCGCTGTGATGCGAGTTACGATCTACACCCGCCAGTTCTGCGGATACTGCACGGCCGCGAAGCGCCTCCTCGCGGACAAGGGCATCTCCTACGAGGAGAAGGACGCCACCAGCGCACCGGAACTCCGTCGCGAGATGATCGAGAAGTCCGGCAGGTTCACCTTCCCCCAGATCTTCGTCGGCGATCGCCATGTCGGCGGCTGCGACGATCTCTACGCCCTCGACCGGCGCGGCGAACTCGATCGCCTGCTGGCCGTGTGATCCCGATGAACAGCTTTCGTGCAGCCTGCATCCAGCTTTGCTCGACCGGCGACGTCGGCCGGAACATCGCCGTCGTGGAGGATCTGGTCCGCTCGGCTGCGGACCGGGGCGCGGACTACGTCCAGACCCCCGAGATGACGAACATCGTGCAGCGCGACCGGGCTTTGCTCGAGGCTGCGATCCGGGAGGAGAAGGACGACCCCGCGGTCGCCGCGTTCTCGCGCCTCGCGGCGGACCTCGGGATCCACCTGCATATCGGGTCGCTCGCGCTCAGGGTCGGCGACCGGATCGCCAATCGGGCCTACGTGTTCGCGCCGGACGGCGCGGTGCTCGCACGCTACGACAAGATCCATCTCTTCGACGTCGATCTGCCGAACGGCGAAAGCTGGCGCGAATCGGCAGTCTACGCAGGCGGCGACGCCGCTGTCGTCACCGACCTGCCCTGGTGCCGCCTCGGCGTCGCGATCTGCTACGACGTGCGTTTCCCGCAGCTCTTCAGGGCGCAAGCCCATGCCGGCGCGTCGGTGCTGACCGCGCCCGCCGCCTTCACGCGCCAGACCGGGGAGGCGCACTGGCACGTGCTGCAGCGGGCGCGCGCGATCGAGAACGGCGCCTTCATGATTTCGGCCGCGCAGGCCGGGCGGCACGAGGACCAGCGCGAGACGTTCGGGCATTCCCTCATCGCGGGCCCGTGGGGCGAGGTGCTGGCGGAGGCGGGCGGCGACGGCCCGCAAGTGATCATGGCCGAAATCGATCCGGCGAAGGCGGCCGACGCGCGCCAGCGCATTCCCGCCTTGAAGAACGAGCGGCCGTTCGCGATGCCGGAGGGCGCCGCGAGGCTGCCCCTCAGGTCGGCATCATGATCCGGTACAGCCTGGTCTGTGCGGACGGCCACGATTTCGAAGCGTGGTTCGGGAGCTCCGGCGCGTTCGATGCGCAGCGCGCGGCCGGCCACGTCGCGTGCCCGATCTGTGGCAGCCTGGAGGTCGAGAAGGCGCTGATGGCACCCTCGATCGCAACCGGACGGAAGGGATCCGACGGTCGCGCCGAACAGGCGCCGCCCGGCCACGGCCCCGACCGCAAGCAGATGATCGAGGCGATGAAGAAGGTGCGGAACCAGCTCGTCGCCAACGCGGATTACGTCGGCGACCGCTTCGCCGAGGAGGCGCGCAGGATCCATTACGAGGAGGCGGAGAAGCGCGGCATCTACGGCGAGGCGACGGCGGAGGAGGCCCGCGGCCTCATCGAGGAAGGCGTCTCGTTCGCGCCGCTTCCGGTTCTGCCGGACGACGCGAACTGACCGTCTTCAGGCCGCAGCCGGCCGAGTCGCGCTCATCATGTAGTTCACGTCGGTGTCGGGCGACTGCTTCCAGCGGTCGCGGAGCGGGTCGTAGACGATCCCCGTCACGTCCACAACCGCGAGTCCGGCCCGGGTGAGATGCGCCCCGAGCTCGTCGGGGCGGACGAGCTTGCCGTATTCGTGCGTGCCGCGGGGCAGCCAGCGGAGCACGTACTCGGCCCCGACGATCGCGAGCGCATAGGCTTTCATGGTCCGGTTGATGGTGGCGAGGATCACCATGCCGCCCGGCCGCGTCAGCGCAGCGCATGTCCCGATGAAGGCGCCGAGGTCGGGAACGTGCTCCACCACCTCGAGAGCGAGGACGACGTCGAAGCCCTCTCCGCACTCGACCAGCGCTTCGGCCGTCGTCGCGCGATAATCGATCCTACAGCCGCTCCGCTCGGCATGAAGCCTGGCGACCGCGACATTCTCGGGCGCGGGGTCGATCCCGACGGTGTCCGCCCCCAGCCGCGAGACCGGCTCGCTGACGAGGCCGCCGCCGCAGCCGACGTCGAGGAAACGCAGGCCCTCGAACGGCAGCCGCGCCTTCGAGTCGCGTTCGAAATGGCCGCAGACGCTGTCCCGCACATAGGCGAGGCGGACCGGGTTGATCTGGTGCAGCGGCCGGAGCTTGCCGGCGGGATTCCACCAGTCGTCCGCCATGCGCGCGAACTTCGCGACCTCCTGCGGGTCGGTGTTGTCGGTGCGGCGATCGGCCGTGCTCGCCATGCGGAGCGTCTCCGGAGCGTCAGGAGGGTATTGGGACGGGATCGTTGCTCGTTCCGGCGGAAACCGATACAACGCGCCGCCGTCGCCCCGCTGCGGCGGCCGTTCACCCATTCTGAACAGCAATCGGCTGCCCGGCAACCGCCCGCAAACGGATCACGCAGCAATGGCGCGTCTCGTCATGAAGTTCGGCGGCACCTCCGTCGCCGACCTCGATCGCATCCGCAACGTCGCACGCCACGTCAAGCGCGAGGTGGATGCCGGCCACGACGTCGCGGTGGTGGTGTCGGCCATGGCCGGCGAGACGAACAAGCTCGTCGCGCTGTGCCGCGGTGCGTCGCCGCTGCACGACGCGCGGGAATACGACACCGTGGTCGCGGCCGGCGAGCAGGTGACCTGCGGCCTGCTGGCCATCACGCTGCAGGCCATGGGCGTCCATGCGCGGTCCTGGCTCGGCTGGCAGATCCCGATCCGCACGGACGCCGCGCACGGCGCCGCCAGG
>JAEZEK010000483.1 GCA_023417735.1 Pseudomonadota bacterium
GCGCTCGCCGATGCCGGCGTGCCGATGGCGGTCTGTACGAACAAGCCGCAGGCCGTGAGCGAGCAGATCCTCGCCGATCTCGGCCTCCTCAGCCACGTCCGCGCCGTCGTCGGCGGCGATTGCGGGCTGCCGAAGAAGCCGGATCCTGCGATCCTCCTGCGCGCGCTCGAGCTGCTCGGGGCAACACCCTCGGATGCCGTCCACGTCGGCGACGGCCGGGCCGACATGGAGGCGGCGCAGGCCGCCGGCATGCGGGCGGTCTTCGTCGAGGGCGGTTATGCCGGCCCGGACGACCGCTCGGGCGCGGCGCTGGTGCTGTCGTCCTTCGCCGGCCTGCCGGAGGCCCTCGGCCTGCTCGCCGCGGTGCGCTGAATGGCCATCGAAGCGCTCATCTTCGACGTCGACGGCACACTCGCCGAGACGGAGGAATGCCACCGCCGCGCCTTCAACGACGCCTTCGCCGAGATCGGCCTCGACTGGCACTGGGACCGTGCGCTCTACCGCGAGCTCCTCCTCGTCACCGGCGGCAAGGAGCGGCTCCGACACTTCATCGACGAGTGGTCACCGCCCGGCGCGGCGACCGCTGCGGAACGGCTTCTCGATCTCCACGCCGCCAAGACCCGGCGGTACACGGAGCTCGTCGATGCCGGCGCGCTTGAGCTCCGGCCCGGCGTGCGCGACCTCCTCGAGGCCGCCGCCGGCGCGGGACTGCGTCTCGCCATCGCCACCACGACCACGCCCGCCAACATCGCGGCGCTTCTCCGGTCGACGCTCGGGCCGGCGGGGCCGGGACTGTTCCATGCGATCGCCGCCGGCGACGACGCCGAACTGAAGAAGCCGGCGCCGGACGTCTATCTGATCGCGCTCGACCGGCTCGGCCTCGGCCCGGAGCAATGCCTCGCCTTCGAGGATTCGGAGCAGGGCCTGCAGGCGGCGCTCGGCGCCGGGATAGCGACCATCGTCACGCCCGGCGTCTATACGAGCCATCACGACTTCACCGGCGCGCTGGAGGTGCGGGCCGACCTCGCCGGCTTCGATCTCCATCGCATGCTGTCCCGGCCCGCACCTTGAAACTTTGATCGCGGAAGGCGATGAGATGGGCCGTCTCAGGGGGGCGGTTCATGAAGGCTTGTGTTTTCGGTGCGGGCGCCATCGGCGGGCAGCTCGCCATGCGGCTCGCCAGGGGCGGCGCCGAGGTGTCGATGGTGGCGCGGGGCGAGCACCTCGCTGCGATCCGGCGCGACGGGCTCCGGATCGTGCTGGCCGACGGCGAGTGGCGGGAACGGCTTCCCGCCACCCAGGATCCGCGCGAACTGGGACCCCAGGACATGGTCGTGGTCACGGTCAAGCAGCCGGCGCTGCCTGAGGTCGCCCGCACGATCGCGCCGCTCCTCGGGCCGGACACGCCGGTCGCCTTCGTCATGAACGGCATTCCCTGGTGGTACTTCCACGGCCATGGCGGCCCGCGGGAGGGCCAGCGCCTCGATGCGATCGATCCCGGGAGCGCGATCTGGAACGCGGTGGGGCCGGAGCGCGCCATCGGCGGCGTGATCTACTCGGCGGCGGAGGTCGTCGAGCCCGGCGTCATCCACGTCGAGAACGCGAACGGCCGCCTCATCCTCGGGGAGCCGAACGGGGCGGATTCGGCCCGCGTGCGCAATCTTGCCGCCCTGATCAACGCCGGCGGACTGAACACCGCCGTTTCCACGACGATCCGCGACGAGGTCTGGACGAAGCTCATCAACAACATCGCGTCCGGCACGCTCGCCGTCCTTGCCCAGACGACGGCGAGCGGAGTCTATGCCGAACCGGCCTGCGAGGCGGCGGCGCGCACCGTCTATGCCGAGCTGATCAAGGTCGCCGCCACGCTGGGCGCGAAGCCCGCGCTCGACCCCGACCGGAACGTCGCCCGCAGCAAGGCGCTGAACCACAAGCCGAGCATCCTGCAGGATCTGGAGCGTGGCCGCCCGATGGAGGTCGCGTCGATGTTCGAGGCGCCGCTCGCAATGGCCCGCATCGCCGGCGTGCCGGCGCCCATGACCGACCTGCTCGTCACGCTGGCAGCCATGCGGGCCCGGGCGGCCGGCCTCTATCCTGCCAAGGCCGAGGCCGCCGTTCCTGAACCGATGCATTAAGTCGTCCGCCGGCGCCCGGCCGACTGCCGAAGCCGCGCGCGCTTCGACCCGCTCTTGCGAATCGCATAGCGTGCCCGGATCGGGTGGATCGGTTCGGCCGGAGGCAGGACACTGACTGGAACGCGACACGGCGCGGCCGCACGCCTCGCCTTCATCGGCTGCCTCGCCCTCGGCACCGGCGCGGCCTCGGCCGAGCCCGGATGGTACGTCCGCGGCGGCGCGGGCATGGACTGGTCGAGCGCCACGACGTTCCGCGACCGGAATTGCGCGCAGGCCAGTCCGCCGGCTCTGTTCGGCTGCGGGCCGGGAAACGATGGCCGGCCGCTCGGCGCCCGGGGCGATTTCGGCAGCGCCGTCGCCTTCGAGGCGGGGATCGGCTTCCGCTTCCTGCCGTTCCTGCGCGCCGAAGCCCTCCTCGGCTACCGCACGGGCGCCGAATTCTCCGGCGATTCCAACTTCCTCAACACCCCCGAACCACAGCCGGTCAGCGCGAGCCTCGACACGGTCACAGCGATGTTCGCCGGCTATGTCGAGCTCGCAGGACTCGGGCTGGCGCTCGGCCCGGTCGAGCCGTTCCTGGGCGCGGGGATCGGCATTGCGCATCACGATATCGGCCCGGTCCGCTACGCCTTCCCGGGCTTGTCGGCGAGCGCCACGACCGTGATCCAGGGCGGAGAGACGACGAGCTTCGCGGCGATGCTCACGGCGGGGGTGGGGATGCGCCTGTCGGAACGCGTGACACTCGACCTGGCGTACCGCTACCTCGACCTCGGCCAGGTGGCGTCCGGCGCGGGGCCCGCCACGATCACCCGCACGTCCGGCACGCGGGTGCTCGACATCGCAGGAACCAAGGCGGATCTGACCAGCCACGGCGTCGCGCTCGGCCTGCGCTTCCATTTCTGACGGCACCGGAGGGTCCGACCTTGCTGCCCATCGTTCGGCTGCCGCTCGCCGGCGTCATTGCCCTGCAGGGGGCGGCCGCCTCGGCGCAGCAGGTCTCCTACGAGAACCTCGTCGAGCCGGTCCTTTCGGGCGGCGAGACGGTGGTCGGGGAGGCGGTCGTCTACCCGACGTCCGCGCCGGCGCGGGTGACGGCGGTCATCGTGACGGTGCCGCCGGGCGGCGAGACCGGCTGGCACACCCATCCCGTCCCGCTCTTCGGCTACATGCTCCAGGGCGCGCTGACCGTCACCTATGACGGCCACGGCGAGCGGACGTACCGCACCGGCGAGGCGCTGCTCGAAGCGATGAAGACCCGGCACAACGGCCGCAACGCGGGCCCGGAGCCGGTCAGGATTCTCACGGTCTACATCGGCGCCGACGGGATTCCGGGGGCGGCCGCCGCCGAAGCGCCGGCGCCGGAAGCGGAGCAGACCGCATCCCCGGACTGAGGCGCCGAGCCGACGGCCGGGCTGCCGCGCCCCGTCAATCGTCGCCCCAGACTTCCCGGGCGATCTCCACGATCAGGCCGAGCTTCTGCCACTGCTCCTGCTCGGCGAGGATGTTGCCTTCCTCCGTCGATGCGAAGCCGCATTGCGGCGACAGGCAGAACTGCTCGAGCGGCGCGAATCTCGTCGCCTCCTCGATGCGCCGCCTGATGTCGTCCTTCTTCTCCAGCGTGCCGGATTTCGACGTCACGAGGCCGAGCACGACGCGCTTGTCGCCCTTGGGCAGGAAGCGGAGCGGCTCGAAGCCGCCGGCGCGGTCGGTGTCGTATTCGAGGAAGTAGCCGTTGTAGCCGATCCTGGAGAGGAGCACCTCGGCGACGGGCTCGTAGCCGCCCTCCGAAATCCAGCTCGAGCGGAAGTTCCCGCGGCAGACATGGGTCGTGATGATCATGTCGTCCGGCCGGTCGGCGATGGCGTGGTTGATCATGTCGGAATAGATGCGCGGCAGCGGATCGGGATCCTCGCCGCGGTCCCGCACCGACTGGCGCTCCTTCTCCGAGCAGAGATAGGCCCAGACGGTGTCGTCGAACTGGAGATAGCGGCAGCCGGCGTCGTAGAAGGCCCGCACCGCCTTCCGGTAGGCCTCCGCCGTGTCCGCGTAGAAGCTTTCCATGTCCGGATAGACGTCCCGGCTGATCGCCTCCCGGCCGCCGCGGAAGTGCAGCACGGACGGCGAGGGGATCGTCATCTTCGGGACGACGTTCGTCACGCTCTTCAGGAAGCGGAAGTGCTCCAGCATCGGGTGGCTGCCGAAACCAACCTTGCCGGTGACGGAGATGCTCTCCGCCTTGGTGGCGACGCCGTGGAACTGGATCGCCTTCTCGCCCTGGACGAGCTCGACGCCGTCGAGCTGCGCCAGGAAGTCGAAGTGCCACCAGGCGCGGCGGTACTCGCCGTCCGTCACCGCCTTCAGGCCGACGTCTTCCTGCCGGCGCACGACGTCGCGGATGCAGCGGTCCTCGACCTCCCGGAGCTCCTCGGGCGTGACCCGGCCCGCGGCGCGTGCGGCGCGCGCCTGCTTCAGCTCGTCCGGACGCAGCAGGCTGCCGACCTGATCGGCGCGAAAGGGTGGGGGTGGCTTCGCCAAGACGCTTCCTCCTGTCGGCGGTCCCGGTGCCGGCACCTGGCCGGTCGTTCCAACCGTTCGGGGTTGAATACCGCAGGAACCGGACGCCGCCAATCGCGCCGGAAAGCGAGCGGGCTCACGGCCGCTTGCATTGCAGCCGGGGATGCAGAAAGGATCGTGCATGCGAGCCTGCCTGGAAGCGCAGGCCGGATCGGAGGGAGGACAGGAAAATGGCCAGAGGAACCTTGAAGGCCGCGATCTTCGGCGCGGCGGCGCTTCTCTGCGGGACCGCGCTCGCGGCGGAGACCGTGACCGTGAGCCTGATCCTGCCGATGACGGGACCGTTCGCGTCGACCGGGCGGCAGATCGAGGCGGCCGCGAAGCTCTACATGCAGGAGAACGGCGCGGAGGTGAACGGCTGCACGGTCGAGCTCGTCACGAAGGACGACACCGGCACCGCGGACGTCACCAAGCGCATCGCCCAGGAGGCGGTGGTGCGCGAGGGCGCCGACATCCTGGCGGGTTTCGGCCTGACGCCGCTCGCGCTGGCCGCCGCGCCGATTGCCACCCAGGCGAACAAGCCGATGGTGGTGATGGCCGCCGCGACCTCCATCATCACGGAGAAGTCGCCCTACATCGTGCGGACGAGCTTCACCCTGCCGCAGGCGGCCCACACGATGGGCGAGTGGGCGGCGAAGAACGGGATCGGGAAGGCGGTGACGCTGGTCTCCGACTACGCGCCGGGGGTCGATGCCGAGACCTTTTTCGTGAAGGCCTTCGAGGCGGCCGGCGGCGAGGTGCCGGAGAAGCTGCGCGTGCCCCTGCAGAATCCCGACTTCGCGCCGTTCCTGCAGCGCGCCAAGGACGCGGCGCCGGATGCGCTCTTCGTGTTCGTGCCGTCCGGCGTCGGCTCGATCGTGATGAAGCAGTTCGCCGACCGCGGCCTCGCCGATGCCGGCGTGAAGCTGATCGGCACCGGCGACGTCACCGACGACGACATCCTCAACAACATGGGCGACGTGGCGCTCGGCGCGGTCACCGCCTTCTTCTATTCGGCGGCGCACGATTCCCCGGAGAACAAGGCGTTCGTCGAGGCTTTCAAGGCCGCCAATCCGGGCATGCGGCCGAACTTCTTCGGCGTGAGCGGCTATGACGGCATGCACCTCATCTACGAAGGCCTGAAGAAGACCGGATGCACGCTCGACGGCGAGACCTTCGTCGAGGCGGTCAAGGGCATGACCTGGACGAGCCCGCGCGGTGAGGTGACGATCGAGGCGGACACCCGCGACATCACGCAGACGATCTACATCCGCGAGGTGAAGCGGCTCGAGGACGGCGAGCTCTACAATGTCGAGTTCGACGAGGTCGCCAACGTGAAGGATCCGGCCAAGGCCGGCCAGTGAGCGTCCACGGGCTCTTCGGCTGAGGTCCGGCACAGGTGCTGACGATCCTCTTCGACGGGGTGGCCTACGGCATGCTGCTGTTCATCCTCGCCGTCGGGCTCTCGGTCACGCTCGGCCTGATGAACTTCGTGAACCTCGCCCATGGCGCCTTCGCCATGGGCGGCGGCTACATCACCGTCGTCCTGATGGACCGGATGGGCGTGCCGTTCCTGTGGTGCCTGCCGGTCGCCTTCGCCGCCATGGCGGCCGCCGGTCTGGTGCTCGAGCGCACCCTCTACGTCCGGCTCTACGACAAGAACCACCTCGACCAGGTGCTGTTCTCGATCGGCCTCGTCTTCATGTCGATGGCGGCCGTCGACTATTTCATGGGCGCGCAGCAGCAGCTGATCAGCCTGCCGCCCTATCTGCGCGGGCAGGTCTCCATCCTCGGCGGTTCTATCGGGGTCTACCGGCTCTTCATCATCGCCATTTGCGGCGCGCTCGTCGTCGCATTGCAGCTCGCGCTGATGCGCACCCGCTTCGGCAGCCGGCTGCGCGCCGCCGTCGATCAGCCGCTCGTCGCCCGGGGCCTCGGTATCAACGTAAACGCCATCTTCGCGGCGACCTTCGCGCTCGGCTCGGGCCTGGCGGGCCTCGGC
>JAEZEK010000489.1 GCA_023417735.1 Pseudomonadota bacterium
GATCGCCGCCTTCACCTTTGAATACCAGCCGGGATTGCGCGCAAGCCGGCTGCGGATCGTAGCGTAGAGGTACTCCTCCTCCTCGTTCGTCGGATTGTCGAGGAGCGACGGGTCGCTCTCCGCCCTGGACCCGAGGAGCACGAGCAGCGTCGCGTCGCCGCCGTCGTCGAGGATCATGTTGGCCGGCTCGCCGTTGGCGAACTCGAAGATCCGGTCGGCGAAGGCCCAGTACTCCTCGAGCGTCTCGCCCTTGTGCGCGAAGACCGGGATGCCGGCTGCCGCGATCGCGGAGGCGGCGTGGTCCTGCGTGGAGAAGATGTTGCAGGACGCCCAGCGGACCTCGGCGCCGAGCGCGGCGAGCGTCTCGATCAGCACCGCGGTCTGGATCGTCATGTGGAGGGAGCCGGCGATGCGGGCGCCCTTCAGCGGCTTGGAAGGGCCGAACTCCTCGCGAAGCGCCATCAGGCCCGGCATCTCGGTTTCGGCGATCTCGATTTCGGTGCGGCCCCAGCCGGCGAGCCCGATGTCCTTCACGGCATAGTCGCCATGCGTCGCAGTCAAGTCGTTCACGTCGTGCTCCTTGGCGTTTGGGGGCGGATTAGCACGGCCGAGAAGACGCGGCAACAGGATATAAAGAAATGCTTATGTGTGAGTGTCCCTCACGGCCGCCGCCGCGATGTGGGCCCAAACGGGCCACCGAGCGCTGTTGCGCAACGCGCGACGGCCGCTATCCTGCGGAAAACGCAAGGGAAGGAAGACCCGATGGAAGTGCAGCTCGAAAGGGACGTGCCGGCCGACGACCGCGGTGCAGGAACGCAGCCATTCTCGCCCGGACTGTCGTTCACCGAGGAGGTGTCCGGATCGGATATCCCGGTCCACTACACCTTCATCGAGGCGATCGACGGCCTCTACGTTCCGGTCGGCCTGCGGCTTCCGCCGGGCGAGGGCCCGTTCCCGCTCGTGCTGTTCGCCTCCGGAAATGGCGGCGGCGGCCTCAGGCTGCTGCGCTGGTTCACCAACAACCGGAGCTGGACGCAGGAGGAATTCCTGAAGGCCGGCTACGCGATTGCGTGGCTGCGCTACCGCGCCGAGGTCGACTACGCCTACGACAAGCTCGGCAAGCTGGTCGAGGACCGGCGGCAGGGCCGCCAGCTCCTCAGCCGCGGCCCGCTCGAATACGAGGACGTCATCTCGGTCGTCGAGCACATGAAGGCGCTGCCCTTCATCGACGCGGACCGCATCGGCTACATGGGCTCGAGCCACGGCGGCGAGATGGTCTTCAAGATGGCGTCGGAATATTCAGGCATCGGGGCCATGATCGCCAGCGAGCCGGCCTGCCACGAGTTCCTCCGCCTGAGGCCCGACGAGACGGCGGGCATCAATCCCGAGACCGGCCTCCTCAACGTCGAGCGCATGCTGATGCGCAGCCCCGAGAAGGTCCGCCCCCGCATCACCGAGGAGGTGGCGCGCGAGCGGATGAGCACGATCGACACGCCGATCCTCGTCCAGGGGCGCGACCAGGACGAGCTGCAGGGCATCTTCCGGGTCAGCTACGACCTCCTCGCCGAACTCGGCAAGCCGGCCGAATGGGCGAGCTACGACCACGAGGATCACGGCTTCGTCTATCCGGAGCGGAACGCGGCCGGAATCTACGACCCGAACGACGTCGCGAGACAGTCCGTCGCGGATTCGATCGCGTTCTTCGGCCGGCACCTGCGCCGGGCATAGACGCGCGCGGAACGGCAGCCGGCGCGGCCCTCGTCCGCGTCGGCGCGCCGAAGGCGTGCACGGCACCGATCCACCCTGCTCCGGATCGCGCATCGGGAGAATGGTGCGCAGGGGGCGGACTGCACAGATCATTGGAAAAGTGACGCTGCGCCAAGGACTTAGCTCGCGCCGTTGCGAACTCGCGTGTGTCACCGCCGTGCACTCGTCGAGCTTGCGACGGGACGAGGTGACAGCCGCCGAATGAACGGTTCTCAGTAGGCGTTTCGCCGTGCCAGCCGGAATCCGGCGGGTCCCATTCCACTCACTGGTGGGCGGCTGGCGAGCCATACGCTCTCGGATCGGGGGATCCACCGTCGATTCACGGGGCGTCGACCTTCTCGGAGGTCACCTCGAGCCCGGCTTCTTCCTGGGCGCGCCGCCAAGCGCGCCCCGCGCCGCGTGGGGCTCCCAGCCGGTGGCGGCGACGATCTCGCCGATGCTTGCACCCTCCGGTGTGCGCGGCATGCCGGTCGTCCGACCGGCTTGGTGCCGTCCCGGATCGGGTCATGTGGACCGTTCTCATCCGGTCGAAGAGATGAGCCCATTCAGCGCGCCTAGAAGCCGCCCGGTTGCGGATGGCTTTCCGATGTTGATCGCATCCCGCAGCACCCGGTCCGCGGCCAGGTCCGCTGAGCCGTAGCCGCTGGCCAGGATGAGGGATCGACATCCGCCGGAGCACCTCTGCCACCGGCGTGACTCGTTCACCGGCGAGATTGACGTCGAGTACCGCGGCGTCGGGGCGCTCCCGTTGCAGGAGTTCAAGGGCCACTCTGACGCTTGGCGCCGGACCGAGAACGGCGTAGCCCGCGCGCCGCAGGGTCAGCTCGAGCTCCATCGCAATGAGGAACTCATCCTCGACGACCAGGATCTGGTGCGCTGGACCCACTGTGACCAAACCTTCGCAGGCGACCCCTCGCCCCTAATCAAGAGGTGCGATCAAACGGACTCGTAAACCCCCTGGCTTGAAAGTCAGTTCCGCTGCACCGCCCAGCGACCGCTCCGCGCTGAATTCGATCAGCCGGGTTCCAAAGCCGGCGCGTTCGGGCGGGGTGACGGACGGTCCGTTCTCCTCGCGCCAATCGATGCAGAGCTCATTTCGGTCGGCTTCCGATTTCACGCTCCAGGTGAGATGGACGATGCCGCCGGGCGTCGAAAGCGCTCCGTACTTGGAAGCATTGGTGACGAGCTCGTGCAGGATCATGCTGATCGGCAGGACCTGCTCCTTCTTCAGTGCGACGGGAGGCCCTGGTTCGATGCGACAATGCTCGGCGCCTGCCTGTTCGAGCGCCTGGCGGGCGAGAGTGCCGAGATCGGTTTCCGCATTGCTTGCGAGGGAGAGGTCCTCCGCGCGCATGACGGCCTCGAAGCGGCCCATGAAAGCCTCCCGATACTCCCGGGCCGAACGTCCTTCCACCTCGGTCTGCGCGGCGAGCGCCCGCACGACCGCCAGGAGGTTCTTCATCCGGTGGCGCGTCTCGGCCAGAAGGATGTCCTTTTCGGCATCCGTGCGGCGCTGGTCTGTCACGTCCTCGAACGTGACCAGCATGTTCGAGCTGGTGTTGTCGGGATGGATCAGCCGTCGCGCGCTCACGAGCATCGTTCGCCGTCCAAGAGGAGCGAACTCGTCGGTCACTTCGTACCCGATGACGGCGACCGACTTCGGAACGACTTCGCTCAAGAGGTGCCGCAATTCGGGGATGTCCCACTGCCCCGTGCCGAGTTCGAACAGGCTGCGGCCGATCGTGTCGTCACGTCCGATCCTGAACTTCTCGAAGAAGGCGCGGCTCCCGGTGACCACACACCCGGCCTGATCGAGAACGAGGAGGGGCTCTCCGAGTGTGTCGACGATCCCCTGGGCCTGGACATGGCCGCTGCGCAGGAGGCGATAGAGATCTTCCAGATTCATCAAGGCGCCTCAGCTACAAAAGACGGCGATCCAACACTCCCCTTTGCTCATGGTCTGCCGGGCGAGCCGGGGTCAAGCCTGGGTGGTCACCGCTCGGGACCAGAGTAGAGGCATGCGGGCTGCCGACCAACCCGGAACCCACCTCAAACTCCTAAGTGCCGGCCAGGGCGAACCGGTCTTGTGCATGGCCCGGGTGGCCGCCCGGATTGCGGTCCGGAAGCAGTCCCGCCACTCGCCGAGGAGCTGAACGCGATGCTCCTGCTCATGCGATCGTGCAGGACTTGCGCGAGGTCCGTCCCTCGCGCTCGGACTTGCTGGTCAGATATCCGTCCCGCTCCGTCCTCGAGAGCATCGGACGGAGCGTTCCCGGCGGGAGCGGGCAGCCGTGCCGCGCCCGCTCGTCGATCATCCACTGGCCGTAGACCGGCCGAAGCTCCGGACCACAGGACTTCGTGGACACGCTGTTGGTCGCATTTGTCGCCCGGCTTGCCTCGGGGCTCAGCGTGCCAGACTGTGTCGGTGCTCGACGTCCGGCTTCTCGCCGATATCGGCGTCGGTCGTGCGGTGGCGCTGCGCGGGGCACGCCGATGGACGCAAGTGCAATCGTTGCAGGGGGCGTCGAATGAGCAAGGGCGAGCCCAAGGCCGATGCCGGCCCGGTCTGGCGCCGGATTCCCTCCGGCATCTGGGCGCTCGGCTTCGTGTCGCTGCTCATGGACGTCTCGTCCGAGATGATCCATGCCCTTCTGCCCGTCTATCTGGTGGTCGGGCTCGGCGCGACAGCGCTCACGGTCGGCATCATCGAGGGCATCGCCGAGGCGACGGCATCGATCACCAAGATCTTCTCCGGGGCGCTCAGCGACCGGATCGGCCGCCGCAAGGAGCTCGCGGCCCTCGGCTATGGGCTCGCCGCCGTCACCAAGCCCATCTTCCCGCTGGCGCCGAGCGTCGGCTGGCTCGTGACCGCCCGCTTCGTGGACCGTATCGGGAAGGGCATCCGGGGCGCGCCGAGGGATGCGCTCGTTGCCGACATCAGCCCGCCGGAGCTGCGTGGCGCGAGCTTCGGCCTGCGCCAGTCGCTCGACACCGTCGGCGCCTTCGTCGGGCCGCTACTGGCGATCGGCCTGATGTGGCTCTTCGCCGACGACTTCGTCTCCGTCTTCTGGATCGCCGTGATCCCGGCATTCCTCGCCTTCGGGCTGATCGTCTTCGCCGTCCACGAGCCGAAGCGCAACGAGGGCATTCGGCAGGTGCGCAATCCGCTGAGCCGGCGGGAGCTGGCGTTGCTGGGGACAGCCTATTGGTGGGTGGTCGCGGTCGCAGCGGTCTTTACCCTCGCCCGGTTCAGCGAGGCGTTTCTGATCCTGCGGGCGGAGGGCGCCGGTCTCCCGCTGATGCTGGTCCCCGCCGTCCTGGTCGTGATGAACGTCGCCTACGCCTTGTCGGCCTATCCTGCAGGTGCCCTGTCGGACAGGATGGACCGCGTCACGCTTCTCGTCATCGGCCTGGTGCTGCTCATCGTCGCCGACCTGGTTCTTGCCTTTGCGCCGAACCTGCTCGGAATCGCCTGCGGCGTCGTGCTCTGGGGCCTGCATATGGGATTCACCCAGGGGCTGCTGGCGACGCTGGTCGCCGATGCGGCACCGGCCGAACTGCGCGGGACCGCCTATGGCATGTTCAATCTCGTCACCGGCATCGCGCTGCTCGCGGCCAGCGTCATCGCCGGCGCGCTCTGGGACAGCGTCGGCCCGCAGGGGACCTTCCTCGCCGGCGCCGCGTTCTCAGTCCTGACGATCATCGGCCTTTACCCGGTGCGCTACCGGCTCGATGGCCGCAAGCAGAAGCCCGAGTTGGTGAAGGACCTTGCACATCAGGAGGAAACGGACTCATGAGCCGTCAGCTCTTCGCCGCGCCGGCCCTGCCCGCTCCGACCATTGCTGTCGCGGCACCGCCGCCTCAGGACGCGTAACGCCGTCCGAGATCATTCTTCTCCTCGACGCTCAGGGCACGCCCGGTGTTTCGGACGAGATCGAGTGGGACAGCGACGGCTTTGGGAGATCGAGTCCGTCCGCGGGGGCGGCAGTTGGGAGCGATACGGCCCGTCTGGATGGTTGAGGGATGGTAGCTGTCGAGGGACACATGCACCCGATCGGCGATCTCCCTGGTCACGTCCAGAAAAGCTGGAGCCATTCCGAGCTGGAGTCTTCCGCGATAGATTCCGCAGGCTGGGAAGGGGCGCCCTCACCGCGCGGATCGCATCCTGGCTATGACTGGATCTGGACGCTAGCCTTCTCTCGCCCGGTCCGAGCGCGTGGATTGGATTGCGACGGCTGCGATTGCGAGCCAGACCAGCAAGCGCAGGCTCATGGCGCCGACGGTGCGCATCTCGAACGCCGCGCCGTGGTAAACGCGCAGGCCGAAGAGTGCGAACACCACTGCGATCGCCGCAGCCAGAGCTATGGAGAGCGCGGCCGCCCAGCGGCGGCCCAGGGCGATCCCGACGCCGGCAAGAACGTAGAGAGGACCCGACAGGAAATTGAACCACAGGACGAAGGGGACCACATCTCCGGCGGCTGCCCGTGCGGCTTCGCCTCCGAACAGCACGCTGCCGCCGGATATGATCGTCAGGATGCCGAAGACCACCGCGACGCCCGCAGCGACGATCAGCGGCCAGCTAAGCGAAGATTGCACCTTCAAGGCTCCTGGTCCTCGTCCTGTCGCAGCATGGCATCTCGCCGATGGAGGAGCAGGTCGAGCAGCCGAAGGCCCCTTGCGGCAGTGGTGCAAATCACATTTCAACTCCTGATGAAGCCGTGGCGCCGATCAATGCCCGGCGCGCCGTGCACTCGAACACCGGAATCGTGACGTCGGCGCGCGGTGCCGTGATGGCGCGGCTGCTCGTTCCGGCAGGCGTGCGTCCCCCACCCGAACGCTCAGGGCGCTGACCTCCAGCTCGCCGGCTCGGCCGATGCCCATCGCAGCATTCGTGACGGAGCACCCGCCTTCGTTCGGCCTTGGCCCCGTCGACTCCAGCCACATCGGCGAAGCTGACCTTGGTGTCGCTTTCGACATAGACCTTGGCGCGCGACTTCCCGATCGTCATCAGCCCGCCGAACCCTTGGCGGTCGGCAATGCGCCGGATCGCGAACATCCAGATCAGATAGAACAGGGCGATCGGAAGCAGCCAGGCGAGCATGGTGCCGAGCAACCCGGCAGACGGTGCTCCGGTGACGGTCACGTCGCTCCCGGCGAGCTTCTCCGCGAGAACGGGATCGACCCTCAGCGTCACGAACCGGCGCTTTCCGTCGGCCGTGGGCGTCTTCAGAGTGCCTTCGATGCGGCTCTCGCCGACGACGATCTCGCTGATCCCGTCTTCGGCCAAGAGCTGCTCGAACCTGCTGTAGGGGATCTGCTCCACCTCCTCGTACGTCGCCCGTAGGACCTGGAAAGCCAGGAGCAGAACGAGCGCCGCCAGCACGTACCAGACGTGAATCTGCCTCTTCTTCTCGTCCGGTTCCACTGCTGCATCCGCGCGGGATCGCCCGCGACAGAACAGCAGGCTCCCCTGACGGCACATTGACCCTGATCAAGACCGCGCCGGCCGGCGTGCTCAGCCCAGGGAGAGTGCACCGCCCTCCCCCGGCGCGAAGCGGAGGCCGAATCCGCGGCACTCGTCGTTCATGCGCTGCCGGATCCATTCGGATTCCTCGTCGCTCGTCCGCGCCAGGCGGAAGTTGCGGATCCGGAAGGGAACGAGATCCAGCGAGACGAGCCCGGTCTGGCCCGGTCCGAGCCCGACCATGTACATGAGGACGAGGTCGCCACGGAACTCCGCGTATCCGCCGATCCCCTCGTAATCGTTCAAGAAGTCGCCGCAGCCGTAGAGGATCGGCCTGCCGCGGAAAATCTCAACGGCCTTGAAGTGGTGGGACGAGTGGCCGTGGACGACATCGACCTGACCGCTCGCGACCAGCCTTCGGGCGAAGGCGCGCTGGTCGGCCCCGATGCCGTAGCCCCAGTTGCCGCCCCAATGGATCGACACGACCGCGACGTCGCCGCGGCGGCGCTCGGACACGATGCGGTCGGCCAGCCTCTCCGCGGTTCCTTCCGACAGGTCCGCGAGCAGGGCGACGCCGGAGCGGCCCGGGCCGGCAGACCAGTCCGGGGGTACGCCGCTCGAGCCGCAGGCGACGCCATAGACGAGCACGCGGGCCCCGCCGGGGCACGAGAGCACCGCGGGCGACAGCGCCCGCTCCTCGTCAGCGCCCGCCCCGGCGGTCCTGATGCCGGCGCCGGCGAGAGCGTCCAGCATCTCGGCGAGACCGTCCCGCCCCCAGTCGAGAACGTGGTTGTTGGCGAGCACGCAGCAATCGATGCCGGCTTGCGCCAGGCAGGGGAGATTGTCCGGGTTCATGCGGTAGTTGATGCCCTTCGGCGCCGGTCGCGCGGACCGCGTGACGGCCGTCTCCAGGTTTATGATCCGCAGGTCGGGGGCGCGGCGGTCGAGCTCGTCGAGGTCGCGGCTCGGCGCGGAGCTGGTCGATGCGATCTACGGCGAGTACGAGCGCTTCAGCCC
>JAEZEK010000122.1 GCA_023417735.1 Pseudomonadota bacterium
CGACGGCACCGACGCTGGCCGTCTCGCCGCTCGCCACCCGGATCTCGGAGAGCACGCCCCCCTCGATCGCCTGCACCTCCATGCTGACCTTGTCGGTCTCGATCTCGAACAGGTTGTCGCCCGCCTCGACGACGTCGCCGACGGACTTGAACCACGTGCTGATCGTTCCCTCGGCGACCGTCTCGCCGAGCTGCGGCATCAGGACTTCCATGTTTCTCCCCTGCCTCGGCCCACGCCTACCACTCGACCGAGATGTACTGGGTCTCGAGGAACTCCATGATCCCGTGATGCGCGCCCTCGCGGCCGATGCCCGACTGCTTCATGCCGCCGAACGGCGCCGCCGGGTCGGACACGATGCCGCGGTTGAGGCCGATCATGCCGAAATCGAGCCGCTCGGAGACGGCGAGGCCGCGCTTCAGGTCCTTCGTGAAGACGTAGGCGACGAGGCCGTACTCGGTGTCGTTGCAGCGCGTCACCACCTCGTCCTCGCCCGAGAAGCGGGTGAGCGCGGCGACCGGCCCGAAGATCTCCTCGTGGAAGCAGCGCGCGTCCTCCGGCACGTCGACCATGACGGTCGGCGGGTAGAAGTAGCCCGTGCCCTCGACGGCCTTGCCGCCGGTCAGCACCTTCGCGCCGCGCGCGACCGCGTCATCGACGAGCTCGACCACCTTGTCGCGGGTCTCGGCATTGACCAGGCTGCCGACCTCGACGCCCTCCTCGAGGCCGTTGCCGACCCGCATCGCGCCCATCTTCGCCGCAAGCTTCTGGGCGAAGGCATCGTAGACCTTCTCGTGCACGTAGAAGCGGTTCGCCGCCGTGCAGGCCTCGCCGAGATTGCGCATCTTGGCCAGGATCGCGCCGTCCACGGCCTGGTCGAGGTCGGCGTCCTCGAAGACGACGAGCGGCGCGTTTCCGCCGAGTTCCATCGCCGGGTTGAGCACGCAGTCGGCGGCGGAGCGCAGCAGCGTCCGGCCGACTTCGGTCGAGCCCGTGAAGGAGACGACGCGCACGCGCGGGTCGTGCAGGAGCGAATCGACGAGCTTGCCCGTGTGGCGCGACGGCAGCACGCTGATGATGCCCTTCGGCACCCCGGCCTGCTCCATGATCGGCATCAGCGCCAGCATGGTGAGCGGCGTCGCCGAGGCGGGCTTCAGGATCACCGGGCAGCCGGCGGCGAGCGCCGGGCCGATCTTCCGGGTGGCCATCGCGGCCGGGTAGTTCCAGGGCGTCACCAGCACGGCAATGCCGGCCGGCTTGTGGCCGACCAGGATGCGGGCGCCGGTGGAGGGGCCCCGGTAGAACTCGCCGATCGCGCGCACCGCCTCCTCCGCGCTCCAGCGGAAGAACTCGGCCGCATAGGCGATCTCGGCGCGGGAGTCCGGCAGCGCCTTGCCGTTCTCCATCGTGACGAGGCGGGCGAGCTCCTCCTTCTGCGCGATGATGAGCTCGAACGCCTTGCGCAGCACCTCGGCGCGCTCGCGCGGCTTCAGCGCGGCCCAGCCGGCGAAGGCCTGCTCGGCCGCGTCGAGCGCCGCCTTGCCGTCCTCGATCGTCGCGCTCGCCACCGTCGCGATGATCTCGCCGGTGGCGGGATTGTCGACGTCGAACGTGCCGCCGTCGGAGGCGTCGCGCCATTCGCCGCCGAGGAAGAGCTGCGTCGGCACGTTCGGTATGGATGCGTGCTTCATGGCATTTGCCTCAGTTCATGGACCGGCTGATCTTCTCGACGATCCTGTCGGGCGTCGGAAGCACGATGTCCTCGAGATTGTCGGCCGCCGGCAGCGGGATGTGCGGCGTGGTGATGCGGACGACCGGGCCGTCGAGGTCGTAGAAGGCCTCGTCGGCGGCGATCGAGGCGATCTCGGCGCCCCAGCCGCAGAGCCGCGGGTTCTCCTCCACCGTGAAGAGCCGGCCGGTCTTGGCGACCGATCCGAGGATCGTCTGCGTGTCGAGCGGCACGAGCGAGCGCACGTCGATCACCTCGGCGTCGATGCCGTGCTCCGCCTTCAGCCGCTCGGCCGCCTGCATCGCCCGCGGCACCATCAGCGCCAGCGCGAGGATGGTGGCGTCCTTGCCCGGGCGCAGCACCTTCGCCTTGCCGAGCTGGTCGACGATCTCGCCGTCAGGCACCTCGCCCTTCGTGGCGTAGAGCGACTTGTGCTCGAACATGATGACCGGGTCCTCGTCGCGGACCGCGGCCGCCATCAGGCCCACCACGTCGGCGGGCGAGGACGGCGCGACCACCTTGAGGCCCGGGATCATCATCGCCCAGTTCTCGACCGACTGCGAATGCTGCGCGCCGAAGCGCGAGCCGGCGCCGTTCCCGGTGCGCACCACGAGCGGGCAGCCGAGCTGGCCGTTCGTCATGTAGCGGCTCTTCGGGAACTCGTTGGCGATGTAGTCGAAGCAGACCGCCAGGAAGTCGGAGAACATGATCTCGGCGATCGGGCGGAGCCCGGTCATCGCCGCGCCCATGGCAGCGCCGAGGATCGCCTGCTCGGAGATCGGCGTGTCGCGGACGCGCTTCGGCCCGAACCTGTCGTAGAGCCCGACCGTCGCCTTGAACACGCCGCCCGCCTTGGCGACGTCCTCGCCGAGGAAGACGACGCGCTCGTCGCGTTCCATCTCCTGTGCGATGCCGCGCGCGACGGCGTCGCGATAGGTCAGTTCCGCCATGCCCAGCCCCCATCCGCATAGACGTCGGTCGTGAGGATCTCGACCGGCGGCGGCGGCGCCGCCTTGCAGGTCTCGGTCGCCGCGTCGACTTGCTTCTTCGATTCCTGCTCGATCGCCTTCACCGCCGCCTCGTCGACGCCGAACTCGGCCAGCCGCTGGCGGTAGACCTTGATCGGATCGCGCTCGAGCCAGCGCTCCAGCTCGCCCTCCGGCCGGTACTTCGCCGGATCGGCCCGGGAATGGCCGGAATGGCGGTAGGTCAGGCACTCGATGAGCGACGGCCCGTCGCCCGCGCGCGCCTTGGCGAAGGCCTTCTGCGCCTCGCGGTAGACCGCGTCGGCATCGTTGCCGTCGATGACGATCCGCTCCAGGCCGTAGGCCGAGGCGCGGTCGGCCGCCGGGTGCTCGACCGGGATCACGTCGGCGATCGGCGTGTATTCCATGTAGAGGGTGTTCTCGCACACGAACACGACCGGCAGCTTCCATACCGCCGCGAAGTTCACCGCCTCGTGGAAGGCGCCGATGTTCGTCGTGCCGTCGCCGAAGAAGCAGACCGAGCCGTCGCTCTGGCCGAGATATTGCGCGCGCCACGCCGCGCCGCAGGCGATCGGCAGGTGCGCGCCGATGATGGCGTAGGACCCCATCACGCCGTGCTCGGCCGAGGTCAGGTGCATCGAGCCGCCCTTGCCGCGCATCAGGCCGTTGTCGCGCTGCATGAGCTCGCCCAGCACCTTCTCCATCGGCACGCCGCGGGCGAGCGTGTGGGCGTGGCCGCGATAGGTGCAGAAGGACAGGTCGCCCGGCTGCATGGCCACCGCCATGCCGGCCGCGACCGCCTCCTGCCCGAGCGACAGGTGGCTCGTGCCCTTCACGAGGTTCTGCAGGAAGAGGTCGTAGGCGCGCTTCTCGAAGTCGCGGATCTCGACCTGCCTGCGGTAAAGCTCGAGCCTGGTGTCCAGGCCGATATCGTCATTCAGCTGAGAGCCTTTTTCGGCGCGGGGCTTCATGGCGATCTCCGAACAGCGTGCGATGTTTCTTACAGACCAGTTCCGACGTTCTTATTCTCGCTGGTCAGCTTCATGCCGGCAAGCTCCGCCATGG
>JAEZEK010000205.1 GCA_023417735.1 Pseudomonadota bacterium
CCCCGGCATCGGGAATGGCGTCCGGGCCGGTCACGCCGAGCACGGCGAATCCCTCGGCCGATGCGAGATCGTCGAGCAGGCCGCGCAGGCGCTCGGGCGCTAGAAGTCGAGGGCGGGGTAGTGCTCCGGCGGTTTCTGGCCGCGCACGACGTCCGCCAGAAGCGGGCGGAATCCGGGCCTCGACTTCATCCGCATGTACCAGTTCTTCGCCTCCTCGGCGTCCGTCCATGGCACCTCGCCCAGATAGTCCGCGACGGAGAGCGCCGCCGCGGCGGCGAGGTCGGCATAGCTCATCCGGTCGCCGGCGAGCCAGTTCCGCTCGCCGATCAGGTGCTCAATATAGGCGAGATGCGTCCGGATGTTGGAGCGTGCGGCGCGAAGCGCGGAGGAATCGGGCGATCCGTTGCCGCCCTTGCGCGCCCGCTCCCGCTTGATCACCTTCTCCTCCACGAAATAGCCCGTCACCTCCTCGTCGAAGCGGAGCGCGAACCATTCCGTGAGCCTGCGCACCTCCGCGCGCTGCGAGGCGCTGGAGGGCAGCAGCCGCCGGTCCCCGAGCGCGAAGCCGCGCGTTTCGTCGAGATATTCCGACACCGCCCAGACGCCGCAGACCGGCGGGCTGTCGTCCTCGAAGAGCACGGGGAGGGTTCCGGCCGGGTTGGCCAGCAGGAAGTCGGGCCGACGCTCCCAGTAGGCCTCCTCCTGGAGGACCGGCGTGATCTCGCTTTCTGCCAGCGCGAGCCGGATGAAGCGGGATGTCACGGAGAGCGGGTAGTGGATGAGTGTGATCATGCGCCGGTTTCGTCCGAGCGGTAGGTGTTGCGGAAGCCGTTAGCAATTCCGGCGCGCGAAGGCGATAAGAGCGCCCTTCTGAAAACCCGAATCAGGCAAGGCGACGGCGATATGGACCTGCAGCGGATATTGGAAGCGATTTTCCTCGGGTTTCTTGAGGGCCTGACCGAGTTCATCCCGGTTTCCTCGACCGGCCACCTGCTGCTCGCAACGCATTTCATGGGCTTCGAGACGGCCGGCCGCTCGTTCGAAGTGCTGATCCAGCTCGGCGCGATCCTGGCGATCCTCTCGGTCTATTTCGGGAAGCTCTGGCACGTCGCGACCGCTTTGCCGCACGATCCCGCGGCGCGGCGCTTCGTGCTGTCGATTCTCCTCGCCTTCCTGCCGGCGGTCGTGATGGGCGTGCTCGCCCACGGCTTCATCAAGACCGTGTTGTTCGAGACCCCGCTCCTCATCTGCATCACGCTCATCGTCGGCGGCGTGATCCTCGCGCTGATCGATCGCCTCGACCTGAAGCCGGTCCATCACGACGCGATGCGCTATCCGCCGGGACTGGCGTTCAGGATCGGGCTCTTCCAGACGCTTGCGATGGTGCCCGGCGTCTCGCGCTCCGGCGCCACCATCGTCGGCGCCCTCCTGATGGGCTGCGACAAGCGATCCGCCGCGGAATTCTCCTTCTTTCTCGCCATGCCGACCATGGCGGGCGCGTTCGCCTACGACCTCTACAAGAACCGCGACGTGATCTCGATGGACGATGCCGGCGTGATCGCCGTGGGCTTCATCGCCGCCTTCGTCGCGGCCGTCGTCGTGGTGCGCAGCCTGCTCGACTTCGTCTCCCACCGCGGCTTCACGCCGTTCGCGATCTGGCGAATCGTGGTCGGCACGGCCGGGCTGATCGGGCTGTGGATCTTCGGCTGAGCGGGTCAGGACGCGCCGATCCGCGCGAACTGGCCGCGTTCCCGGTAGCTCACGAGGTAGGTCGGCAGGATCACGTCGACGGCGGTTGGCTCGATGCCGAGCCCTTCGAGCGTGCGGCCCTCGGCCTGCGCCTCCGCCGAGACGACGTTGTCGTGCTCCAGCTGCCGCACCTGGTCGTAGGTGATGGGCGCCATCGGGAACGCGCCGAGGACCCGGCCGAGCATCTTCGAGATCTTGAACGAAAGCGGCACGAGCATGCGCCGCCGCCCGGTCTGCGCGAGCACGCGCTCGTAGACCTCGCGCAGCGTCATGACCTCCGGCCCGCCGAGCTCGTAGACCGTGCCGCGGCGCGATACGCCGTCGACGGCGCGTGCGACGGCCTCTCCGACGTCGCCGCCGAAAACCGGCTGGAACCGCGTCCCGCCGCCCCCGATCAGCGGCAACCCCGGCGAAACCCGCGCCATCCCGGCGAACCTGCGGAAGAAGTGGTCGCCCGGACCGAAGATGATCGAGGGCCGCATCACGACCGCCCCGGGCACGGTTTCGAGCATGCCGCGCTCGCCCAGCCCCTTGGAGCGGGCGTAGGGAATGTCGGATTCCGGGTCCGCGCCGATCGCGGAGACATGGGTGACGTTGGCGATACCCGCCGCGCGCGCCGCCTCGGCGATGGCGCGCGGCCCGAAGGCCTGAACGGCGTCGAAGCGCTGGCGGCCGGATTCCGCCAGGATGCCGACGAGGTTGACGACGGCGTCGGCGCCCTCCACCGCCCGGTCGACCGACCAGCGATACCGCAGGTTCGCCTGGATGGCCTTGATCTGGCCGACGGTCCCGAGCGGCTGGAGATGGCCGGCGAGATCGGGCCTCCGCACGGCCACCAGCACGCGATGGCCCCGCTGCGCCAGGGCGCGCACCACGTAGCGCCCGAGGAAGCCGGAGCCGCCGAAGACGGTGACGAGCTTCCTGGACGAATCCGGTACGGTCATGGTGCCACTCCTCGTGCGCGCGAGCGCGGTCGGCCGGTCCTTATCGTGCAGGCGATGGAGTGTATAGCCCCGGCCGGGACAGGCTGGAGGCGCCACTAGCCGGCGTATCGCTCCCCCATCGGCGGCGCGGGCGTGCGAATCACGAGGAGGCCGCCGCGGCGGGCGGCGGCGGCGGATCGCCGCGGTCGCGGTAGGAC
>JAEZEK010000248.1 GCA_023417735.1 Pseudomonadota bacterium
GAAGAAGGGAAGCGACACCTGGCACTGGTGCACGAACTGCCGCGACTGGCCGACGGGAACGGCGGGCGTCGACTACGAGGTCAGTCAGACCAAGCCGAGCACTGGCGAACTGGACAACGAGTGCCGATCGAAGGACGCGCGCGGCGAGTGCAGGACGAAATGAGGCTGTCAGCCTAGGCGTCGGACGAACGCTGGCGAGCGAGAGGTCGCCAGCAGAATCAGGACACGTGACGTCCCTAAGCCGCGGTGGCCTTGGCGCGTTCGGCGCGCTTGCGCTCGTGCGGGTCGAGGATGGCCTTCCTGAGCCGGATCGTCTTCGGCGTGACCTCGACCAGCTCGTCGTCCTCGATGTAGGAGAGCGCGCGCTCGAGGCTGAGCTTCATCGGCGGCGTCAGGATCGTGTTCTCGTCCTTGCCGGCGGCGCGGATGTTGGTGAGCTGCTTGCCCTTCAGCACGTTCACCTCGAGGTCGTTGCCGCGGCTGTGCTCGCCGACGATCATGCCGGCATAGACCCTGGCGCCGGGCTCGATCATCATCGGGCCGCGGTCCTGCAGGTTGAAGAGCGCGTAGGCGACCGCCTCGCCCTGGGCGTTGGAGAGGAGCACGCCGGTGCGCCGGCCCGCGATCTCGCCGCGATAGGGCTCGTAGGCGTGGAACACGCGGTTCAGCACGGCCGTGCCGCGCGTGTCGGAAAGGAGCTCGGGCTGGTAGCCGATCAGCCCGCGCGTCGGCACGTAGAAGACGAGCCGGGTGCGCCCGCCGCCGGAGGGCCGCATCTCGATCATCTCGCCCTTGCGCTGCGACAGCTTCTCGATGACCGCGCCGGTGTGTTCCTCGTCGACGTCGACGATGACCTCCTCGATCGGCTCGAGCTTCTCGCCGTCCGGCCCGAAGCGGTAGACGACCTGCGGCTTGCCGATGGTGAGCTCGAAGCCCTCGCGCCGCATGGTCTCGATCAGGATGCCGAGCTGGAGCTCGCCGCGCCCGGCCACCTCGTAGGCGTCCTTGTCGTCGCCCTCGGTGATGCGGAGCGCGACGTTGCCCTCGGCCTCGCGCAGGAGGCGGTCGCGGATGACGCGGCTCTGGACCTTGTCGCCCTCGGTGCCGGCGAGCGGGCCGTCATTGATGCGGAAGGTCATGGACAGCGTCGGCGGGTCGATCGGGTGCGCCGGGATCGGCTCCGTCACCGACGGGTCGCACAGCGTGTTCGAGACGGTCGCGTCGGAGAGGCCGGCGAGGGCGACGATGTCGCTCGCCTCGCCGAGCTCGATCGGCTGGCGCTCCAGGCCGCGGAAGGCGAGCACCTTGGAGACGCGGAAGGTCTCCACCGTGTCGCCGTCGCGCGACAGCGCCTTCACCGTCTGGCCGGCCTTGACCGCGCCGGAGCGGATGCGCCCGGTGAGGATCCGGCCGAGGAAGGGATCAGCCTCGAGCGTGGTGGCGAGCATGCGGAACGGGCCGGGCTCGGTGCTCGGCGGCGGCACATGGTCGAGCACCAGGTCGAGCAGCGGGCCGACCGTCTCGCGCGGGCCGCTCGGGTCCTCCGCCATCCAGGCCTGCTTGGCCGAGCCGTAGAGGACCGGGAAGTCGAGCTGCTCGTCGGTGGCGTCGAGCGCTGCGAAGAGGTCGAAGACGGCGTTCAGCACGAAATCCGGCCGGGCGTCCGGCTTGTCGACCTTGTTCACCACGACGATCGGCTTCAGGCCGATCGCGAGCGCCTTGGAGAGCACGAACTTCGTCTGCGGCATCGGGCCTTCGGATGCGTCCACGAGCAGGATCGCGCCGTCGACCATGTTGAGGATGCGCTCGACCTCGCCGCCGAAATCGGCGTGGCCGGGGGTATCGACGATGTTGATGCGTGTGTCGCCCCAGTCGAGCGACGTCACCTTGGCGAGGATGGTGATGCCGCGCTCCTTCTCGAGCGCGTTGGAATCCATGGCGCGCTCGGCGACCTGCTGGCCGGTGCGGAAGGCGCCCGAGGCGCGGAGCAGCACGTCGATGAGGGTCGTCTTGCCATGATCGACATGCGCGATGATGGCGACGTTGCGGAGTGTCGCAGTCATGAATTCTCTGCCGGGGCGGAAGTTGCGGCCGCTATAGCCGATTGTTGCGCTGCAAGATAGGGAGCGCGGCGGCTTTCCGCCAGTCGGACGCGCATTTCACCGCGGAAGCGGCCCGCCCGACCGAAGCATCATTGCGGCAGGAGCGGCCCGGTGGCGCGGCGTACGCGTTTCTTCAGCCCGCCGGCCGCCTGGATCATCATGAGCTCGCCGATGTTCTCCGGGGTCAGGTAGCCGACGAGGCGGCCCTCCGCATCGACCACGGCCACGGCCGGGGCGCCGCCGCCCTGCAGGCGTTCGATCGCGCCGTCGAGCCTCGACTGGAGCGGCACCGAGGGCACCTCCACCATCGCTTCGAGCGCGGGGGTGCCGGGGCCGGTCTTGTTGAGCGCGTGGATCATCGCAGTGCGCGTGAGGAGGCCGCGGAGCCGCCCGGCGCCGTCCACGATCGGGAATTCGTGCTGCGTCGTGTGGAGGAGCTGCTCGGCCGCGTCGCCGATCGTCGCGCCCGGCCCGAGCGGCTGGAACTGCGTGATCATGGCGTCGGCGACGCCGAGGCTGCGGGAGACGTCGACGAGGCTCGTCGTCTGCGCTTCGGCGGTGGCCGCGAGATAGACGAAGATCGCGATGAAGATGAGGAGCGGATTGCCGGCAAGAAGCCCGACGAAGCCGAACACGAAGGCGAGAGCCTGCCCGACGCGGGCCGCCATGTTCGTTGCCTCCGTCCGCGAATAGCGGAGCGCGAGCAGCGCGCGGAGCACCCGCCCGCCATCCATGGGGAAGGCCGGGATCAGGTTGAAGAGCGCGATGAAGATGTTCACCGAGGCGAGGCGCGCCATGAAGTCGACGGAGGGGCTTTCGATCTGCTCCATCGCGGCGAGGTCGACGCGTGCGCCGAGGATGAGGATCAGCACGACGGCGATGGCGACGTTCACCGCCGGGCCGGCGAGCGCGACGACGATCTCCTGCCCGGGCCGTTCCGGCATGCGCTCCAGCCGGGCGACGCCGCCGATCGGCAGGAGCGTGATGTCGGGCGTGCGGATGCCGTAGCGGCGGGCGGTGAGGACGTGGCCGAACTCGTGCGCCACCACGCAGGCGAAGAGGGCGAGGATGAAGAGGATGCCTTCCACCGCAGCCGGCGCTCCGCCCTGCTGGTAATAGGCGATCCCGATCCAGGCGAGGAGGAGCAGGAAGGTCACGTGGATGCGGATCTCGCTGCCGAAGATCCGCGCGATCGGAAAGGACCAGCTCATGACGTCGCACCTCCTGCCGCGGAACCTCGCGTGCCCGTTGAGATCGTCCGCACGGCCCCTGCGTCAATGCGGCATGGCGCCGGCTGTGTGCGCAGAGCCGGGCCCCCGACATCATACGCGCGCGGGCGTCGCGTCCAGCCGTAAGTGCATCGGGCTGCCGCAGCCGCTCCGATGTCCGGCGTCTTCTTGGGTGTCCTGCGCTGCGCCTGGCTCGGACCATTGCACCACGCGCGAATTGGCCTAACTGTAAGGGAGCCGTACTATAAGGTTTCAGAAGTGAATCAAGATCCGCCGGCCGACACGACGGCCAATCTCGTGTTCGAGCTCGCCAGGCTGTTCCGGCGCCGGATGGACGAGGCGCTTTCCGCCGAGCGCATCGAGGTGACACCTGCCGAGGGGCGCACGCTGCTGCGGATCGCCCGATCGGGGCCGATGCGCCAGAATGCCCTTGCCGAGGCGATGGGCGTGGAGCCCATGACGCTGTCCGGCCTGCTCGACCGGCTCGAGCGCGGGGGCTTGATCGTGCGCGAGACCGATCCGGCGGATCGGCGCGCGAAACTCGTCCGGACCCGGCCGGAGGCGTCTGCGCTCATCGCCCGTATCGAGGCCGTGGCCGGCAGGCTGCGCGAGCAGGCGGCGCACGGCATCGGTCCGGCCGAGCGCGATACGGCGCGTCGCGTACTGGCCCGCATGCGGAAGAACCTCACCGCCGAGATCGTGGAGCCGGCATGACGGCGGCCGCCCCCATCATGACCGAGCGGAAGGCCTCGATGATCGGCGCGCTGCTGGTGGCGCTCGGACCGATCTCGATGGCGCTCTACACGCCGGCTCTGCCGATGCTCGTCGAAGTGTTCGGCACCACGGTGTCGGCCGTCAAGCTGACGCTCACCGTCTATTTCGCTGGCTTCGCGGCGGCACAGCTGGTCTGCGGGCCGCTCTCCGACGGCTTCGGCCGCAGGCCGGTCGTGATCGGCTTCACGGCGCTCTATCTCCTCTCCAGCCTGGTGGCCATGTTCGCGCCGAGCGTGGAGTGGCTGATGGCGGCCCGGCTCCTGCAGGGGATCGGCGCCGCCGCCGGCATCGCGATTTCGCGCGCAATCGTGCGCGACCTCTTCACCGGCCAGGATTCCGCCCGTGTCATGAACACGATCGGAATGATGCTCGCGGTCGGGCCGGCGCTGTCGCCGACGCTCGGGGGCGTGACGCTCGAGCTCTTCGGCTGGCAGGCGATCTTCGGCTTCATGGCGCTTTACGGCGCGGCGATCCTGATCGTCTTCCTGACCGTCGTGCCCGAAACGCTGGCGCACCGCGACCCCTCGCAGCTGCGGGGCGGCCGGCTCTTCACGAGCTACGGCCTGCTCCTGCGGGACGCCCGTTTTCTCCGGCCGAGCATCATCCTCGGCTGCACCATCGGCGCGCTCTATGCGCTCGCCACCATTCTCCCCTTCATCATGATCGAGCTGGTCGGCCTCACGCCCACCGAGTTCGGCGTCGGCATGCTCGTCCAGTCCGGCTCCTTCTTCGCTGGCTCCCTGATGATGCGGAGGCTCCTGACGCGAACCGGCGCGCACCGGCTGGTGCCGGTCGGACTCGCGCTGATCGGGGCGGGCGGGCTCCTTCTCGCGGTGCTGATGCGTGCCATCGAGCCGACCTTCCTCGCCGTCATGGGGCCGATCGGCCTCTATGCGTTCGGCATCGCCTTCACCATGCCGGCGCTGATGACCGATTCGCTTGCGCCGTTCGGCCGCATCGCCGGGGCGGCGTCGGCGCTGACCGGCTTCTTCCAGATCGGCGGCGGCCTGCTCGGCTCGGGCGCGGCGGCGCTGATGGGCCAGCCCGTCCTGGCGCTCGGGACCATCATTCCCGGCATGGCGGCCGTCGCGATCGCGACGCAGCTCCTCCTGGGGCACACCGCCGCCCGGAAGGATGGGCCAGCGGCCGAGGAGCTGGCGAACCGCACGCCGGCGGAGTAGCGGCGTCACGGGGCGGAGCCGGCCTCCGTCTGGCCGGTGAGCGCGCGCATGACCTCGCCGGATTCCTCGTCGGCCGGGAAGAAGGCTTCGATCGCGAGCTCCGAGAGCGCGATGTCGAGCGCCGTCCCGAACACCGTCGTCGTGCCGATCAGCCGCAACCGCCCGGCTTCCGTCTCGAGCTCGAGCGGAACGGCGATCCCCGGATCGCGCGCGTCGCGGTTCGAGTGAGGCCTCGCGCCGGGCGGCAGCGGATAGGATTTCAGCTCCTCGAACAGGCCGATGAGGACGGCGTCGCCCGAGTTCTCGATCTGGACGGAGAGCCTGGCGAGCACGTGCGCCCGCCATGCGCGGTAGTTCAGGATCCTCGGCGCGAGCCCCGACGGATGGAGGCTCGCCCGCAGCACGTTCACGGGCGGCGCGAGCAGGCCCGGATCGATCCCTTTCATAAGCGCCGACGCGGCGCCGTTCGCGGCCAGCAGCGTCCAGTGCCGATCGACGGCGAGCGCGGGATGCGGCTCGTGCCCCTTCAGGATCTGCTCGACCGAGCCGCGCACCGCATCGAGCGTGCGGTCATCGAGGCTGCCGTCGCGGTAGGCCGGCGCGAACCCCGCCGCCGCGAGCAACGCATTGCGATCCCGGAGAGGGATCGAGAGGTGCTCCGACAGCCGAAGCAGCATGCCTTGGCTCGGTTTCGCACGGCCGGATTCGAGGAAGCTGAGATGGCGCTGCGAGACATCCGCTTCGGCCGCGAGATCGAGCTGGCTCAAGCGCCTGCGGCGGCGCCAGTCCCTGATGAGGCTGCCGACATCGGACGGACGGGTTTCCATGCCCGGAGGATAGGGGGTGCCGCGCCGCGGGGCCATTACCTCGGAGGTAATCGCCCGGCGGCGCCGCGTCCCTGATGGTCCCGTGAGCCGGCTCGTGGCCGGCGTGAACGGAACGGAGACCATCATGTGGAAACCCAGGACTTCCCTGCAGGCGATCCTCCTCCTCGACGCGGCAAGCTGCGCCGCCATGGGGCTCGCCCTCGTCCTGCTCGCCTCGCCGCTTGCCGCCTTCACGGCACTACCGGAGCGCCTCCTGTTCTGGTCGGGTTTCGTGCTCCTGCCCGTCGCCGCCCTGATCGCCGTCGTTGCGCTTCGGCCCGGTGCCGGTCCGGCCCCCCGGCTCGTCATCCTCGCCAACCTTTTGTGGGTGATCGGCAGCCTCGCCATCCTCCTCGGCGGCTGGGTCCACCCGAACGGCCTCGGCGCCACGTTCATCCTCGGCCAGGCCGCGTTCGTCACGGCCCTGTCGGCGCTCGAATGGGCCGGGCTGCCCAGCGAGAGGGGCGAGGCACAGGGCCGGGGAGCGGCTGCATGACGACACGGATGCCGCGCCCGCGGGCGAAGGGAGAGGACATGACCGCCTATGCCGTCGGGCATCTCCGGGCCGTGTCGATGGGCCCGGAGATCGCGGACTATCTCGCCCGGATCGACGCCACGCTCGCGCCGTTCGGCGGCCGGTTCGTCGTGCATGGCGGACGCAAGACCGTGCTCGAGGGCAGCTGGGACGGCGATCTCATCGTGATCGGCTTCCCGGACCGTGCGAGCGCTTCGGCCTGGTATGCTTCGCCGGAATACCAGGCGATCCTGCCGCTCCGGACCGCCAACAGCGAGGGCGACGTCATTCTCGTCGACGGCGTCGCGGCGGATCACCGTGCGACGGACATCCTGCAGGGATGACCCGCGCCCGGGCCGGCGGCGGCGCGCCCGG
>JAEZEK010000389.1 GCA_023417735.1 Pseudomonadota bacterium
CTTCCTCCCCTGCCCAAGCCTAGCACGGAAAGAAGCTTAAGAGGACACCTAGTCGGTCGGCCGCGTCATGGCGAAGAGGCTGTCGACGACCGCGTAGTCCATGTAGCCGCAGCGCGCGATCGCCCGCGCGGCGGCGGCGTCGAAGCGGCCGTCCCGGATGAAGCGGTCGTCGATGTGGATGCCGACGACTTCGCCGAACACCACCGTCGCCTCCATCGGCCTGCCCTCGACGTCCGACAGCGGCACCGTCCTGAGCAGCCGGCACTCCAGCGCAGCGGCGATGCCGGCCACGCGCGGCGGGCGGACGAGCCGGCTCGCCTCCGTCGCGAGCCCGGCCCGTACGAACTCGCTCTCTCCGCCCGGCAGGGGGGCCGACGTCTCGTTCATCGCCTCCCTTAGGTCCCAGGTCGCGAGATTGCAGACGAACTCGCCGCTCGCCTCGACATTGCGGAGGCTGTCCTTGCGGCTCTCCGAGGAGAACATCACGACCGGCGGGCGGCTGGCGACGGCATTGAAGAAGCTGTAGGGGGCGAGGTTCGGACGGCCTTCCGCATCGACGGTGGAGATCCAGCCGATCGGCCGCGGCGCGACGATCGCCTTGAAGGGGTCGTGCGGGAGGCCGTGGTCGCGCTTGCGCGGCTCGTAGAACATCAGGCGGTCTCCGCGCCCCAATGCGTGGTGATCGCATCGAGGTCGGGCCGGTCTCGCTCCGACGGCGGCACGGTCGGCGTGCCGATGTGAATGAAGCCCGCGATCCGCTCGCCTTCACCGAGGCCGAAGAGCCGGGCCGCATCGGGATCGTAGGCGTACCAGCCGGAGAGCCACTGGCCGGAGAACCCGTAGGCGTGCGCGGCGTGGACGAGGTTCAGGCAGGCCGCGCCCGCCGACAACTGCTGCTCCCAGACCGGGATCTTCGGATGCTCGCCGGCCCGGGAGACGACCGCGACGACCGTCGGGGCCGCGCCGAAGGTCTTCGCCTTCTCGACCCGCGCAGCGGCCTCGCGGGGCTCGGGGAAGCGGCCGGCGATCGCCTGCAGTTCCCCGACCAAGCGGCTGCGGCTTGCCCGGTCGAACACGATGAAACGCCACGGCACGAGCTTGCCGTGATCCGGCACGCGGGCGGCGATGGCGAGGATCCCCCGGAGGGCTTCGGCATCAGGACCCGGGTCGCCGAGCTGAAGTGCCGGGATGGTCCGGCGCGACCCGAGATAGCCGGCAAGTTCCGCGTTCACCGCCGACATCTGCACTTCAGTCTTGAATTCGCCACGCTGGGCGGATTACCACGACACAGCAAAAATGCGAACGTCATGCGTATCCTGGCCATCCTCACCGTGCTCATGATCGCCCTCGGGTCAGCCGGGCCGGCCGGGGCGCAAGACAGCTTCACGAAAGAGCCTCTCCCATTCCTCGGGAAACCCGAGGGGTTCACCTTGCCCGCCGCTCCGGCGCCAGGCCTCGAGCCGGTGCCCTACGCGCCGCCGGCCAGCGCACACGATCCCACCGACGCGCTCGGGACCGAACTCCTGCTGGAGGCGCGCGCCACCGAGTCCGGGCCGCCGATCGCCGAGGGCGTCATCTGGCGCGTGTTCGGCGAGCGCCCCGGCAGCGATGGGGAACTGCCGCTGGTCGCGACCGCCCGCGGCGGCACCACCTCGATCCAGCTCGAACCCGGCTCCTATTTCGTCCACGCGGGTTTCGGCCGCGCCGGCGCGACCAAGCGCGTGACGGTCGGCAAGGAGCCGCTGCTGGAGACGATGATCCTGGACGCGGGCGGGCTCCGGCTCAGCGCGGTCACGGGCGACGACCGCGCCATCGCGCCGGAGCGGCTGACCTTCGAGGTGTCCCGCGACGACGAACACGGCGAGCGTGTCCTCATCGTGCCGAACGCGAAGGCGGACAAGGTGCTGCGCCTGCAGGCGGGCACCTACCACGTCGTCAGCCGCTACGGCCAGGTGAACGCCGTCGTCCGGGCCGACATCGAGGTCGCCGCCGGCAAGCTCACCGACATGATGATCCGCCATGCCGGTGCACAGGCGACGCTCAAGCTGGTGGCCGAGGAAGGCGGCGAGGCGCTCGCCAATACCGGCTGGGCGGTGCTCACCAAGGACGGCGACACCCTTCAGGAGAGCGTCGGCGCGTTTCCCCAGATCATCCTGGCGGAAGGGGAATACACCGCCGTCGCCCGTCACAAGGGGCGGATGTACAGCCGCGAGTTCCGTATCGACGCCGGCGTGGACCGGGACGTCGAGGTCCGCCTGATCGACATCGTCGCCATCGACTGAGCCGCCGGCGGGCCGGCGGGCCTATTCCTTCATGTCCGGCGGCAGCGCCTCGCCGACCAGCGCGGCGATCGCGTCGTCCAAGGCGACGCTCGCCTGGTCCTTCGAACCGAGGCGGCGGATGGAAACCGTCCGCTCCTCCGCCTCGCGCCGGCCGACGACCAGCATGACGGGCACCTTCGCGACGGAGTGCTCGCGGACCTTGTAGTTGATCTTCTCGTTGCGGAGATCCGCCTCCGCCCGCAGGCCGGCGGCGGTGAGCCGGCCGAGGATCTCGCGCGCATAGGGGTCCGCATCGGAGGTGATGGTGGCTACGACCACCTGCACAGGGGCGAGCCAGAGCGGCAGCCGTCCGGCCGAATCCTCGACCATGATCCCGATGAAGCGCTCGAACGAGCCGAGGATCGCCCGGTGCAGCATGACCGGCCGATGCTTCTGGCCGTCCTCGGCGACATAGGCCGCGTCGAGCCGCTCGGGCAGGACGAAATCGACCTGCAGGGTGCCGCACTGCCAGTCGCGCCCGATCGCGTCGGTCAGCACGAATTCGAGCTTCGGGCCGTAGAAGGCGCCCTCGCCCGGGTTGAGCTCGACCTCGTAGCCGGCGGCCCGGGTCGCCTCCATGAGCGCGGCCTCGGCCTGGTCCCAGACCTCGTCGGAGCCGGCGCGCTTCTCGGGCCGGTCGGAGAACTTGATCCGGAACTTCGTGAAGCCGAGATCGGCATAGACCGAGGACAGCAGCGCGCAGAAGGCGACCGTCTCCGCGGTGATCTGGTCCTCGCGGCAGAAGATGTGCGCATCATCCTGGGTGAAGCCGCGCACGCGCATGATGCCGTGCAGCGCGCCGGACGGCTCGTAACGATGGCACGAGCCGAACTCGGCGAGCCTGAGCGGCAAATCGCGGTAGGACTTGATCCCCTGGTTGAAGATCTGGACGTGGCCCGGGCAGTTCATCGGCTTCAACGCCGCGACCGCCTTGTCCTCGCGCCCCTCCTCCTCGACCTCGGCGATGAACATCGCCTCGCGAAACTTCTCCCAGTGGCCGGACGCCTCCCACAGCTTCCGGTCGATGAGCTGCGGGGTCTTCACCTCCTGGTACCCGGCCGCGTCGAGCCGCCGACGCATGTAGGCCTCCACGGCCCGCCAGATCGCCCAACCCTTCGGGTGCCAGAACACCATGCCGGGGGCCTCTTCCTGCAGGTGGAAGAGGTCCATCTCGCGCCCGAGCCGGCGATGGTCGCGCCGCTCAGCCTCCTCCAGCATGGTGAGGTAGGCGTCGAGCTCCTTGCGGTCGCGCCAGGCGGTCCCGTAGATGCGCTGGAGCTGCGGTCCGCGCGAATCGCCCCGCCAGTAGGCGCCGGCGAGCTTCATCAGCTTGAAGGCATCGCCGACCCGGCCGGTGGAGGGCATGTGCGGTCCGCGGCAGAGGTCGAACCATTCCCCCTGGCGGTAGATCTTGACGTCCTCGCCCTCGGGGATGGCGTCGACGAGCTGGACCTTGAAGCGCTCGCCCCTGTCCTCGAACACGGCCTTGGCGCGCTCGCGGTCCCAGACCTCCCTGGTGAAGGGGGCGTCGCGCGCGACGATCTCGCGCATCTTCGCCTCGATCGCGGCGAAATCGTCGGTGGAGAACGGCTCGTTGCGGAAGAAATCGTAGTAGAAGCCGTTCTCGATCACCGGCCCGATGGTGACCTGGGTGCCCGGGAAGAGCTCCTGCACCGCCTCGGCGAGGACGTGCGCGCAATCGTGGCGGATGAGCTCCAACGCGTCCCGGTCGTCGCGGGTGACGATCTCGACGCGCGCGTCCCGGCCAATCGGCTCGGCCAGATCGGCGAGCGCGCCGTCGATCCTGACCGCGACGGCCTTCCTGGCGAGCGACTTCGAGATGCCGCCGGCGATGTCCGCGCCCGAGACGCCAGGCTCGAACTCGCGCTGCGCGCCATCGGGAAAGGTGATTGTGACCAAGATCGGCTCCGGCGGGTGTCAGGCGCGAATTAGGATGGCGGGCGCGCGGCTGCAAGCGATCGGCGGTCTCGCCCGCGCGGCCGCGCCTTGGTTACAGTATGGCCGCCGGGGAAACAACGAAGCGGTGAGCCCGGCCACCCGATCGCGGCAGCTTTGTGTCACCCGGCTGCAACAAGCGGCGCAGCGCTGAACTGGCCGCAGCAGGATGAAGAGGAATGTAGTTGCGCCGGCGCCCGGCCCGGCTATCACTCTGTCCGGCTTTCCGGCCAGATTTCGGGGCCGCCGCTTCGCAGCCGGCCCGCAGACCGGCCGGTGGCCGGTGTTTCGGGGGAATACGCATGAAGAGGCTCCGTCGCCTGCTCCTCACCGCCAGCAGCCTGGCCTTCCTGGGCGGCACGGCCGCGGCCGCGGACTTCTACGCCCAGCCCGACATGGTCGCCGCTGCGGACCGTCTCTCCTGCTATGTCGGCGCGTTCGGCGAAGGCATCGTCAGCCACCCCGAGGCCTACTTCAACAACGTGTTCGGCGACTACGACATGTTCGGCGGCCGCATCGGCGGCACCGTCGGCTGCGACTACGTCTTCGCCAGCGGGTGGTTCGTCGGCGCGGAAGGCACGGCCGCCTATGGCTGGCTCGACGGCAATCTCGGCAACACGATGAAGGGCGAGTTGCCATTCGAGGGCACCGTGCGCGCCCGCATCGGCACCATGATGAGCCCCGAGCTCGCCGCCTACATCGCCGGCGGGATCGCCGCGGCCGCCTGGAAGCTGACGCACGACGTCGGGCGGCGCCATTCGATGTGGATCGTGGGCGGCCAGGCGGCGGTCGGCCTCGAGTACCACTTCTCCGCCAACGTCCGCGCGCGCCTCGAATACGCCTACAGCTATTACGGGCGCGAGAACTCGACCTTCGGCGCGGGCATCCCGCTGATCAAGACCGAAGTGTCCTCGCACACGCTGCGCCTCGGCCTGCTCTACGGCTTCTAGCGCTCGCCGCCCCGCCAGCTGCCGTAGCGCCACGGCAGGTACCAGCGCGCGCGCTCCGGCAGCGTGGCCGGCACCGGGTCGAAGCCGTGCGAGCCGAGCGGCCGGCAGCGCGAGAAGCGCGCGAGGCCCATCCAGCCGCCGGCCCAGAGGCCGTGCCGGGCGATCGCCTCGTCCGTATATTCCGAGCAGGTCGGCAGATGCCGGCAGGTGCGCCCGGCGATCGACGACAGCGTCAGCCGGTAGAGGCGGATCAGGCCGCGCACCGCGAGCGCCGGGAAACCGATGGGCGAGAGGGACATTACCCATGCACTCCGGAACGGGTGTGCCGATGGACGATCCGCTCGCCGCGCTGACGAACGCCGTCGATTTCGCCGCGCGGCGGCACGGGACGCAGACCCGCAAGGGCAGCCGCGGCCTGCCCTATTTCACGCATCTCGCCGAGGTCGCCCGCCATGTCGCGCAGGCCGGCGCCGATGCGATGGCCGCGACAGGTATGCCTGCGCTCACGGTGCTTGAGGCCGCCTACCTCCACGATTCGGTCGAGGACGGTCACGCCACGGAGGCTGAGATCGCAACGCTGTTCGGGCCAGACGTCGCGGCGCTCGTCGCGGAGCTGACCGACCCGCCCGGCCTCGCGGACGAGGCCCGCAAGCAGCGGCAGGTCGATCATGCTGCCGAGATGAGCCTTGCGGCGCGGCTGATCAAGCTCGCCGACAAGACCAGCAACGTGCGCGAGATGGCCGACGATCCGCCCGCCGGCTGGCCGCCGGAGAAGCGGCGGGCCTATGTCGACTGGGGCGTCGCGGTGGTGGACGCCGGCTGCCGCGGCATCGCGCCGGCCCTCGAGGCCGAGTTCGACAGGGTCGTCGCCGATGCGCGCCGGCGCGCGTGCGCCTAGGCTGCCGATTGCCGCTTCCTCTCGGCCTGCTCGACCGCTTCGACGACGGCGTCGAAGGTGAGGAGCGTGGAGGCGTGCCGGGCCTTGTAGTCGCGCACCGGCTCCAGGTACTTCAGGTCCTCGAAGCGGCCGGACGGCGGCGGGCCGCCCTCCTTCAGCATCCGCGTCATGGCGGCGCGGACCTCGCGCAGCTCCTCGGGCGTGGCGCCGATGACATGCCGCGCCATCACGGAGGACGAGGCCTGGCCGAGGGCGCAGGCCTTCACCTCGTGGGCGAAATCGGCGACGCGGCCGTCCTCCAGCTTCACGTCGACGGTTACGGTCGAGCCGCACAGGCGCGAATGGGCACGGGCGCTGCCGTCCGGATGGGCGAGCCTGCCGATCCGGGGTATGTTGCCGGCGAGCTCGAGGATCTTCGTATTGTAGATGTCGTCGAGCATGGCAGAGGCTCCGGCGGCAGGCCCGTCTTGGGTCTCGGGCGCACCCGCCTTATATAGTGCGACAGGGGCCGGCGCTGCCACCGGCGGGGTTCAGTGGGGCCGAGGAAGTCTGGAATGGGTACCGTCGTCAACACGCTGCCGGTCGAGCGCGGAGCGCACGCACAGCCCCGCCCCTCGCGCGAGGAAGCCGAAGCCGCGGTCCGCACCCTGATCGCCTGGGCCGGCGACGATCCCCGCCGCGAGGGCCTGCTCGACACGCCGCGCCGCGTCGCGCGCGCCTTCGAGGAGCTCTATTCCGGATACGGCCACGACCCGCAGGAGGTGCTCGCGCGCACCTTCGCCGATGTCGGCGGGTACCAGGACATGGTGCTCGTCCGCGACATCCCGTTCACGTCCCATTGCGAGCACCACATGGTGCCGTTCATGGGCACGGCGCACATCGCGTATTACCCGATCGACGGCGTCGTCGGGCTATCCAAGCTCGCGCGGCTCGTCGACATCTATGCGCGGCGCCTGCAGACGCAGGAGACGCTGACGGCACAGATCGCGGACGCGCTCGAGGCCTATCTCGGCTCGCGCGGCGTCGCCGTCATGATCGAGGCGGAGCATCTGTGCATGTCGATCCGCGGGGTTCAGAAGGCCGGCGCCTCCACCATGACCTCCCGCTTCACCGGCGTTTTCCGCGAGGATGCCGCGGAACGCGAGAAGTTCCTGAACCTCGTCCGGCCGACCTTCCGCTAGCCGCCGCCGATGTCCTCGCCCGCACGCGACGCCGAGACGATCGAGGAGACGACGCGCTTCCGGCCCCGGTTCGACACGAACGGACTCCTGCCCGCGATCGTCGTCGAGCGTGCGAGCGGCGCTGTCGTGATGATGGCGTGGATGAACGAACAGGCCCTCGCGGCGACGCTCGAGACGGGCTTCGCCCATTACTGGAGCCGGTCCCGGCAGGCGCTCTGGAAGAAGGGGGAGACCTCGGGGGCGCTTCAGAGGGTCGTCGAGATCCGGACGGACTGCGACCAGGATACGCTCGTCCTGACGGTCGAGATCTCCCGGCCCGAGGATACCTGCCACACCGGCCGGCCGACCTGCTTCTATCGCAGTGTCCCGCTCGGCCCCGGGCCGCTCGACCGGGTCCTCGCCTTCGAGGACTGAGCCCCGGCTCCCCCCTTCGCCGCCTTCAGGCGGTGGCGATGTATTCGCGGATCTGCTCGGATTCCCGCTCGATCTCCTCGATCCGCCGCTTGACGACGTCGCCGATCGAGATCAGGCCGACCAGCCGCCCGTCCTCCAGCACAGGCATGTGCCGGAACCGCCCGCTCGTCATGACCTGCATCAGATGATCGATCCCGTCGCCGGGGCGGCACGTGACCACGTTCTCGGTCATGCAGGCCTGCGCCGTCTTCCGGAGCCCCTCCTCGCCGTGGGCCGCGAGCGCCCGAACGATGTCACGTTCCGAAAGGATGCCGCGGATCCCCTTGCCCTGCATGATCAGGACCGCGCCGATGTTCTTCTCCCGGAGCAGGCGCGCCACTTCCAGCAAGGACATGTCCGGACGCGCGATCATGACCTCGCTGCCCTTCTCCTTGAGGATCTGGGACACGATCATCTGCACCCTCCTGCTTCTTCCGCTCAGGTCCACCGGTGGAGGAGTGTAGCAGTTTGTCGCAGGCGTTCTACCCGGGCAGGCGCCGAACCGGGTCGAGCAGCGGAAAAAGCGCGAGCCCGGCGAGGAAGCCGCCGATATGCGCCTGCCAGGCGATGGCGCCCGCCACGCCCGGGATGAGCGACGACTGCACCCCGAAGAGAAGGTTCACCCCGAACCAGATGAGCACGAAGAACGCCGCCCTGCCATTGG
>JAEZEK010000403.1 GCA_023417735.1 Pseudomonadota bacterium
ACCAGGCCGTCGCCGCCGGCCAGCGCGTGCGGATCGACACCCCCTCCCTCGCCGGCTCCATCAATCTGGTCGGCGGCCGGCTCGACGACCTTCTCCTCAAGAAGTACCGGGTGACGGTCGACCGCAACAGCCCGAACGTGGAGCTGCTCTCCCCCGTCGGGACCGAGCACGCCTACTACGCGGAGTTCGGCTGGGTGACGGCGCAGGGCGGGCCGGCCGTCCCGGCGGCGGACTCCGTATGGCAGGCCGACCGGGCCTCCATTGCGCCGGGCGAGGAGGTCACCCTCACCTGGGACAACGGCGCGGGGCTCGTGTTCCGCCGCACCTTCAGCGTCGACCAGGACTACATGTTCACCGTGCGCCAGAGCGTCGAGAACGCCGGCGGCGCCGACGTCACGCTCTATCCCTACGGGCTCGTGAACCGCACGGGCAAGCCGGCGACGGCCGGCTTCTACATCCTCCACGAGGGGCTGATCGGGGTCTTCGGCGACAAGGGCCTGCAGGAGGTCGACTACGACGACCTCGACGACGAGGGCACGATCACGCCGATCCAGACCGGCGACGGCTGGCTCGGCATCACCGACAAGTATTGGGCGACGACGCTCGTGCCGCGCGGCGACGGGCAGTTCCAGGGTCGGTTCCTGCGCGCCGGGACGGGCACGCAGCCGACCTACCAGGCGGATTTCCTCGCCGATCCGGTCGCCGTCCCGGCGGGCGGCTCCGCCTCCAGCGAGACGCTGCTCTTCGCCGGCGCCAAGCAGGTCGACCTGATCGACCGCTACGAGGCGCAGCTCGGCATCGAGCGCTTCGAGCTCCTGATCGACTGGGGCTGGTTCTACTTCCTGACCAAGCCGATGTTCGTCGCGATCGACTGGCTGTTCCGGATGCTCGGCAATTTCGGGCTCGCCATCCTCGCCGTCACCGTGATCGTGAAGCTCATCTTCCTGCCGCTCGCCAACCGCTCCTACAAGTCGATGAGCGTGATGAAGAAGCTGCAGCCGGAGATGCAGAAGATCCAGGAGCGCTTCAAGGACGACCGCATGGCCATGCAGCAGGCCATGATGGAACTCTACAAGAAGGAGAAGGTCAATCCGGTCGCCGGCTGCTGGCCGATCCTGATCCAGATCCCGGTCTTCTTCGCGCTCTACAAGGTCCTGTTCGTCACGATCGAGATGCGGCACGCGCCGTTCTTCGGATGGATTCACGACCTGTCGGCGCCGGATCCGACGAACCTCTTCAACCTGTTCGGTCTCATCCCCTGGGATCCGCCGCAGTTCCTCCACCTCGGCATCTGGCCCATCATCATGGGCGTGACGATGTTCATCCAGATGCGGATGAACCCGACGCCGCCGGACAAGACCCAGGCGATGATCTTCAACTGGATGCCGTTCATCTTCACCTTCATGCTGGCGACCTTCCCGGCCGGCCTGGTGATCTACTGGGCGTGGAACAACACGCTCTCGGTCATCCAGCAGGGCTACATCATGAGGCGGAACGGCGTGCGGATCGAGCTCTGGGACAATCTCAAGGGCCTCTTCGTGCGCAAGCCGAAGGACTCGCCGGCCGAATGAGGCGGGTCGCGGAGGCCGACGCAGGGTGGCGTCGGTCGCGAAGGAGAGGCCGATGATCGACTGACGAAGGCCCCTCGGCGCGCGACGGCGAGCGCCGTCACGCGGGGGCTTTGCCGCCCGATGCGCCCATTCGTCAGGAGATCGCCGATGCACGGCCCTTCGCCGCTCGACCCGCATCCGATGCCGGGTCACCCCCGCGTCACCTTCCTGAAGCCGGTCGTCGACCGGCCGAACATCGAGGTCGGCGACTACACCTATTACGACGATCCCGACGAGCCGGAGCGCTTCGCCGAGACCTGCGTCCTCTATCACTATGACTTCATGGGCGACCGCCTCGTGATCGGCCGCTTCTGCGCAATCGCCACCGGCGTGCGCTTCGTCATGAACGGGGCGAATCATGCGCTGACCGGCCTCTCCACCTATCCGTTCCAGATCTTCGGCCGCGGCTGGGAGCAGGGCTTCGGGCCGGACGACCTCAGCGCCGGCTTCCGCGGCGACACCGTCGTCGGCAACGACGTCTGGATCGGCCGCGAGGCGATGATCCTGCCCGGCGCAAGGATCGGCGACGGCGCCGTGATCGGAACGCGCGCGGTCGTGTCCGGCGAAATTCCGCCCTACGCCGTGGTCATCGGCAATCCGGGCCGGGTGGTCCGGCGCCGGTTCGACGAGGACACGATCGACCGGCTCCTCGCGCTCCGCTGGTGGGACTGGGACTCCGAGCGGATCACGCGCCACGTCTCGCTGCTGCGGGCGGGCGACATCGACGCACTCGAGCGCGCCGCCCGGGCTGACAGCGCGGCCGGCCCGGCCTAAAGCTCGACCCGAACGACAGGCGATCCGCGATGACCGAAGACACGACGGCCGAGGCCGCCCCAGACCTGACCCTCTTCCGCCATCCCTGGCGCTTCGTCACCGAGGCCCCGTCGATGCGCGCGCTCCCGCCCGGCGGTCCGCCGGAGGTCGCCTTCGCGGGCCGCTCCAATGTCGGCAAGTCGAGCCTCATCAACGCGCTGACCGGCCAGTCGGGGCTCGCCCGCACCTCCAACACGCCAGGCCGCACC
The DNA here is from genome assembly GCA_023417735.1 of Pseudomonadota bacterium. GTDB lineage: Bacteria > Pseudomonadota > Alphaproteobacteria > Rhizobiales > Afifellaceae > Propylenella. The sequence goes on from JAEZEK010000403.1 coordinate 2,633, forward strand.
CAGGCGCTCATCTTCTTCGTGCCCGACCCCCCGAACACCGATCCGGACGCCTTGCCCCCCGTCGCGATCGTCGACATGCCCGGATACGGCTACGCCAAGGCGCCCAAGAAGACGGTCGACACCTGGAACGCGCTGATCCACGACTACCTGCGCGGGCGCGTCAGCCTGAAGCGCGTCTTCGTGCTGGTCGATTCCCGGCACGGCCTGAAGGCCTCCGACGAGACGGTGATGAACGAGCTCGACCGCGCCGCCGTGCCGTATCAGGTCGTCCTGACCAAGGGCGACAAGATCAAGGCCGCCGATCTCGAGAAGGTGCTCGCCGCGACCGCGGCGCGGGTCCCCCACCCGGCCC
>JAEZEK010000418.1 GCA_023417735.1 Pseudomonadota bacterium
ACCTGGGACGGCCTCGGCGTCAACTTCGCGATCTTTTCGGCGCACGCCACCAAGGTGGAGCTCTGCCTTTTCGACGAGAGCGGCGAGACCGAGCTCGAGCGCATCGAGCTGCCGGAATACACCCACGAGATCTGGCACGGCTACCTGCCCTCGGCGCGCCCGGGGACGACCTACGGCTACCGCGTCCACGGCGCCTACGCGCCCGAGGCGGGGCACCGCTTCAACCCGAACAAGCTGCTCATCGACCCCTATGCGAAGCAGCTCATCGGCGAGCTCAGATGGGCGCCCGAGATCTTCGGCTACCGGCTCGATTCGCGCGACAAGGATCTCTCCTTCGACGGGCGCGACAGCGCGCCCTTCGTGCCGAAATGCCGCGTCATCGATCCGGCCTTCACCTGGGGCTCGGAGCGCCGCCCGAACGTGCCGTGGGAGCAGACGATCTTCTACGAGATGCACGTCAAGGGCTTCACCATGCTCCACGACCGCATCCCGGAGAACTGCCGGGGCACGTTCGCCGCGCTCGCCGATCCCCACGTCATCGCCTACCTGAAGTCGCTCGGCCTCACCTCGGTCGAGCTGCTGCCGATCCACGCCTTCGTCGACGACGACTACCTCCTCCAGAAGGGCCTCAGGAACTATTGGGGCTACAACTCGATCGGCTTCTTCGCGCCCGACCCGCGCTACCTCAACACGCCCTTCATGAACGAGTTCAAGGAGACGGTGAACCAGTTCCACGCGGCCGGCATCGAGATCATCCTGGACGTCGTCTACAACCACACGGCGGAAGGCAACGAGCTCGGCCCGACGCTGTCGCTGAAGGGCATCGACAACGCCAGCTACTACCGGCTCATGCCGGACCAGCCGCGCTTCTACATCAACGACACCGGCACCGGGAACACCGTCAATCTCAGCCATCCCCGTGTGCTCCAGATGGTCGCCGACAGCCTGCGCTACTGGGCGACGGAGATGCGCGTCGACGGCTTCCGCTTCGACCTCGCGACCATCCTCGCGCGCGAGCCCTACGGGTTCGACGAAGGCGGCGGCTTCCTCGACGCCTGCCGCCAGGATCCGGTCCTGTCCATGGTCAAGCTGATCGCCGAGCCGTGGGACATCGGCCCGGGCGGCTATCAGGTCGGCCGCTTCCCGCCGGGCTGGGCGGAGTGGAACGACAAGTTCCGCGACACCGTGCGGGCGTTCTGGAAGGGCGACGAGGGCAAGCTCGCCGAGCTCGCCGCCCGCATCACCGGCTCGGGCGACCTCTTCAACCGCCGCGGCCGCAAGCCGTGGGCGAGCGTGAACTTCATCACCGCCCATGACGGCTTCACGCTGCACGACCTCGGCTCCTACAACGACAAGCACAACGAGGCGAACGGCGAGGACAACCGCGACGGCCACAGCAACAACCATTCCTGGAACCACGGCGTGGAGGGCCCGACCGACGATCCCGAGATCGTCGCCCTGCGCGAGCGCCAGAAGCGCAACATGCTGGCCACCCTCCTGCTCGCCCAGGGCACGCCGATGCTGCTTGCCGGCGACGAGTTCGGCCGCACCCAGAACGGCAACAACAACGCCTATTGCCAGGACAACGCGCTGAACTGGGTCGACTGGGGCGCGCTCACCGAGGAAGGCCGGCAGATGGTCGACTTCGTGCGCAAGCTGATCGCGCTCCGCAAGGCTTACCCGATCCTCCACCGCGGCCGCTTCCTGGTCGGCGGGTACAACGAGGAGCTCGACGTCAAGGACGTCACCTGGCTCGTCCCCGATGCGAGCGAGATGACGCCCGAACAATGGCAGGACCCGCGGGCGAAATGCTTCGGCATCGTCCTCGACGGACGCGCCCAGCCGACTGGCATCCGCCGCCGCGGCTCCGACGCGACGCTGCTCATCGTCATGAACGCCCATCACGACGTCGTCGAGTTCACCCTCCCCGCCGTGCCGGAGGGCGACAGCTGGCGCTGCCTGCTCGACACCTACGTGCCGGAGCGGATCGAGGAGACGCCGCACGCGTTCGGCGACGTGTACCAGGTGACGGGCCGCTCCTTCCTGGTCTTCACGCTGGAGCGCAAGGGCAAGCATTCGCGCTCCGTGCGCACCGGCATGGGCGCGCTGCTGGAGATCGCCGAGCAGCCGTTCCGGCGCGAGTGAAACGAGCCGCTGGCCCGGCGGCTGGCCAGCCTTCGCGTCATCCCCCAGGGCGCCGCTTCAGCCCGCCTGGGCCGCGTCGGCGCCCAGGCCCGGACGGTTGACGAGACCGGAAAGCACCGTCAGCGGAACGCCGGCCGGACGCACCATGCCGACGGTTCGTCGCATGCCGCGTTCCTTCGGAGCGCATCAGGCGGCGCGCGGCTCATGCCGCCTCTCGTGCGGCTCTGCGCGATTGCAGCGGAATGCCTCCTGCGTCGCGCAACCAGAGCTGGCCGCACGCTGCCGAAATGTCCCGCCCCTGCGTATCCCGCACGGCGACGGGCACGCCGGCACGCCCCAGCACCTTCCGAAAGAGCGCAAGGCTGCCGTCGCGCGTCCTGCCGAGTGCGACGCCGCCAACGGGGTTCCAGCGCATCAGGTTCACACGCGCCTTTCGTCCCGACATCAATCCGGCAAGCCGGACGGCATCGTCACGCGTGTCGTTGATTCCGGGCAGCACCAGATAGACGAAGGTGACGATCCGGTTGTGCCGCTCCGCCCACGACGAGGCGCAGGCGACGACGTCCTCGAGCGCATGCTTCCGCGATCCGGGAATGAGGCGGTCGCGCACGGCCTGCGTCGTGGCATGGAGCGATATGGTCAGGTTGATCGCCAGGTGTTCTTCCCGCAGCTGCTTCAGCGCCTTTGGGATGCCGATGGTCGAGACCGTGATCCCGGTCGTCGGGAAGCCCATTCCCCGCCGGTCGCGCAGGATTCGGATGGCTTTCATGACCTGCGCGTAATTGTTCAGAGGCTCGCCGATTCCCATGAACACGATCCGGGTCACGTTCGGGCCGAGCTGAACGACCTGTTCGACGATCTCGCCTGCCGAAAGGTTGCGCTTGAGGCCGGCTTGCCCTGACGCGCAGAACCGGCAGGCGAAGGCGCAGCCGACCTGCGACGAAACGCAGGCGGTGTGCCCGTCGTGCCGGCGGATGAGGACGCTCTCGACCGCAAGGCCGTCCGGAAGGCCGAAGAGCACCTTCTGCGAGCGGCCGCCGCGCTCGCGCGTGATCCTGCGCAAGCTCCGCAACCGGATCCCTCGCGCCTCGGACCAGCTTCGCACGGCACGCGGCAGGTCCGCATGCGGGCTGAACAGGTCGCGATAGGTGATCCGCGCGTCGCCGCCGTCGTTCACAGCGTCGAACGCGTCTGCCGTGAGGTCCAGCGCCAGGGCCGGTGTCGAGGATGACGTTCCTCGGGTGGCCCTTGTCGGGCCTGCCGCGCGCATCGGCATCATCGTCGTTCCGCAATCCCGCCGACCCGATCCGGCCGGCAACCACCTCAATTTATAACCGACACGACTGTTATAAACAAGGTCGAGATGCGCCTATTCGAACGTGTGCTGCGGATAGAGGACGGTCAGGACCCGGCGGGTGCGGTCGGTCATGAAGGCGGCGAGTTCACCGTCCGGTTCCGCGAGCCACTGCATGCACGCTCCCTGGATGACCGCCTGGACCAAGCCGGCGGTGGGCTCCGGCGGATGCGGCGCAGCCGGCAGGCGCACCTCGATCGCCTTGCGCACCAGCTGGTTCCGTTCGGCCGCAAGCGCACGCAGGGACGGCTCGCCAATGTCGCCCCACAGGAGCAGCAGATAGCCTTCCGTGCCGTCGCCGCTTCCCATGCCGGCAATCAGGTCCTTGAGCATCGCCCAAAGCGGATCGAGGCCCTGCTCTCGGTGGGGATACAGTGGCTGGGCATGGTCGTTCCTTTCGGGTTGGTACAGGACTGGCTCGCCGCCGAAGTGCAGCCGCTCTTTGCGCCCGAGACCTTTTTGCGTCTGGACTATTCACCGCTTTTCCTGCAATGGCAGTTCCTGACCAGCGAAAACGTCATCTTTGCCTGGTGGAAACATGGCGCGGATGGCGCCGTCATGCTCGACTGGGTGCTGTTGTTGATGCCGCTGTTGGGAGCAGCGGTTGGCGCGTTCCTTCTTGTGCGACAGGTGCGCTGGCAAATGCCCTATGCCAGCAGCCATACAGTCAGGCGTGAAGCGCGCACCCGTGACGCCATGGATGCCGTCACCAATGCTCCCCGCAACTGGCTCTACTTGCTGGCGCTGCTGCTCATTACATTTGCCCTTCCTACCTGGCAATATGGCAGCCACCGCGGCACGGAATTGGCGATCATCGCCCAAAGAATTGCCAGTGGCGAACGGCATGGCGATGTTGTCCTGAATCTTGCACCGGTGGATAGCCAGGCGTTCAGCAACCTCTATCATGGGCGCCTGCCCGTTTTTGGCGAGACAGGCGTTGTCCCGGATGCACAGGTGCAACAGCGTGTTGCCGGTTGGTTGGCGCAGGGCGTGGAGCGTGTTTGGACCCTGCCCGACGCCACGCCGCCGGAAGCATCTGGGTGGGAGTTCCCCTTGCGT
>JAEZEK010000428.1 GCA_023417735.1 Pseudomonadota bacterium
CCGGTCGCGCTGCTCTATCTCGACCTCGACCGGTTCAAGCAGGTGAACGACACGCTCGGCCACCCTGCCGGCGACGAGCTGATCCGAGAGCTCGGACGCCGCATTTCCGGCATCGTGCGCAGCAACGACACCGTCGCCCGGCTCGGAGGCGACGAATTCGCCATCATCCAGGCGGACGCGCCCGACGCCGGGGAAGCGGAGGCGCTGTGCAGCCGGATCATCGAGATGGTCCGGCAGCCGTTCGAGCTGTTCGGGGCCCGCGCCTATGTCGGCATCAGCATCGGCGTCGCACGGGCGCCGGTGAACGGCACCGACCGGGACGACCTGACCCGGAAGGCCGACATCGCGCTCTACCAGGCCAAGGCGACGGGCCGCTGCCGGTACGTGATCTTCGGCGACGAAATGGATGCGACCATCCAGCACCGGCGCAAGCTGGAGGAGGAACTGCGCGTCGCGCTCGCGGAAGGCGATCAGCTCCAGGTCTGCTACCAGCCGCTCTATTCCGCGCGGGACGGGAGCATCAGGGCAGTGGAGGCGCTCGTGCGCTGGCACCACCCGAGGCTCGGCATTCTGCAGCCGGAATCGTTCGTGCCGATCGCGGAGGAGGCGGGGCTCTCCGAATCCCTCGGTGACTGGCTGCTGTGGGAGGCCTGCCGCACCGCCAGCCGATGGCCGATCGAGACGCTGACTGCCAACATCTCCATCACGCAGTTGCGCAATCCCGAATTCCCGCGGCGCGTCGCCCGCATCCTGGCGCGCGCCGGGTTCCCTGCGCACCGCCTCGAACTCGAGATCCCCGAAGCGTCCCTCCTGCGCGACCCCGAGCAGAACGAGGCGACGATCAAGGCCCTGCGCGACCTCGGCGTGCGGATCGCACTCGATCATTTCGGAACCGGCTACTCGTCCCTCGCCCTGCTGCGGCGGTTCGACATCAGCCGTGTCAAGATCGACCGCAAGTTCGTCGACGGGATCGCCAAGTCGGCGAGCGGGCCCGCGCTCATCCAGGCGATCGTCGACCTTGCCCAGGCGACCGGCATGAAGACCACGGCGGAAGGCGTGGAAACCGTCGAGCAGCAGACGTTCCTGACCGGGATCGGATGCGACACCCTGCAGGGCCTGCTGCTGTCCCGCCCGGTGGCGAGCGCAGCCTTGGAGGAACTCTTCGAGGGCGAGGCGCCGCTCGGGGCCGATGACACACGGAAGAAGAAGCGCGGGCCGAGCCGCCCCGACACCGCATCGCCTGGGACCCGCCCGAAGCCGGCATGAGGCTTCGGTGCGGAGCGGCCCGTTCCGCCCCTTCCTGCCCGCTCAGATGATCACGGCCCAGAGCGCCCAGGCCACCGTGGCCGCCTTGGCGAGTTCCGCCCAGATCTTCCGGCCCCGATAGGCGGCCGCGCTGCGGAACACGCCGACCGTCACCCCCAGGAAGTAGGCCGCCGGGATCAGGAAGAGGACGGCGGCGACGGCCGCGGGCGCCTGTTCGGAATAGCTGATCAAGGCCGCGCCCGTCGCAACGACGTTGACGAGCAGGCCGTAGACGATCGCGTATTCCCAGAAGACGACACGGAGCGGCAAGCGGCCGAACCACAGATCCTTGACCGTGGCCGCCAAACCTCTGAGGCCCAGGATCCGCTTGCCGCCGGCGCGAACCGCCTGCGGAGCATCCGTCAAAGGAGCGTCCGCAGGGACGCGACGAGAAGCGTTGCAGCCAGCGCCGAACCGAGGATGAGCAAGGCGGTCCCGAAGACGGGATCCCGGTAGAGCCGGCGGCCGTTGTCGTTCGCGGCGTAGGGACGGAAGCGGCCCACGATGATCGCGACGCCCTTCAGGCCGTAGGCGCCTTCCCCTCCGTCTGCGCGTCGCCTTAGCTGCAGGACCATTTCTCGCCACCGCCCTCTGATGGATGAGGAGCATACTCCGGACCGCATGGTTAACGGTAGAGCCTTCAAGTGGCAAGCTTGCCGGCGGCGGGAAGACCCGCCGGCTGTTACCGCAATCCTTCCTTTTCTACTTCGGTTCCGGCGAGAACACGTAGCCTGCGCCCCGGACGGTCCGAATGACGGTCGGGTGCGCCGGGTCCGGCTCGATCTTGCGCCTGATTCGGGTGATGCGCACGTCGATGGCCCGATCGAAGGCTTCCGCATCGCGCGCCTGGGCGAGGTCGAGCAGCCGTTCCCGCGACAGCACGCGGCGCGGATTCTCCGCGAACGCCTTCAGCAGGCTGAACTCGGACGTCGTGAGCGGGTGCTCCGTTCCGTCCTCCTCGCGCAGGATGCGCTGCTCGAGGTCCAGCCACTTGGTGCCGACCTTGATCTCGCTGCGCGGTTCCGGCGCGGGCATGGCCGTCCGGCTCGCGCTCCGGCGAAGGACCGACCGGACGCGGGCGAGGAGTTCGCGCATCTCGCACGGCTTGGCGAGGTAGTCGTCGGCGCCGAGCTCGAGCCCGACGACCCGGTCGATCGGGCTCGCCGTGGCCGTCAGCATGATGACCGGCAGGTCGCCGCTTGCCCGAATATGACGGACCAGGGAAAGCCCGTCTTCCTCCGGCATGTTCAGGTCGAGGATGACGAGGCGCGGCCGGGTCTCGCCGAGCAGCCGCCGCAGGGCCCGTCCGTCCTCGCAGAGCGCCACCGGGAACCCGTGCAGCTTCAGATAGTCGCCGATCATTTCCCGAGCGGCGGGCTCGTCGTCGACGACAGCGATCGGATCCGTTTCGCTCAATGCTCCGTCTCCCCCCCGGCGAGCGGCAGCACCATGGTGAACACGGTTCCGCGCCCGCTCCTATTCTCCGCCGAAAGCCGGCCGCCGTGAAGCTCCACGATCCGCTTGGCGATGGAGAGACCGAGCCCGGTCGAGCTCTCCCCGCCGGTCGGCTTCGCAGACAGGCGCTGGAAGCGGCCGAAGATGCGCCCGAAATCCTCCGGCGAAAGGCCCGGCCCTTCGTCGGCCACGCTCACGACGGCCTCGCGGCCCTCGCATCGGAGGCCGACGGCGATCGCGGATCCCGAGGGGCTGTACTTCACGGCATTGCTGACCAGGTTGTCGACAGCCTCGGCGAGGCGATCCTGATCCCCTCGCACGCCGAGGCCCTGAGCGAGATCGCAGGTGATGGACTGCGCCTTGCGGGCGGCGAGGGCGGCATTCGCCTCCACCACCTGGCGCACGATCGCGGAGAGATCGAGCACGTCGACCCGGATGGCGATGTCGCTCGCATCGGCAAGGGCCTCGGCGATCAGCGTCTCGACCATCCCGATGAGCCGGCCCGCGCTGTCGCGGATGTGGCCGAGTTGCGCGCTCGCCTGCTCGAGCGGAACCGGGCTCATCGCGAGCAGCTCGTCCAGCATCTCGCTGCGCCCCAGGATCACCGCGAGCGGATTCTTGAGGTCGTGCGCCACCGTGCCGAGGATTTCGTTCTTGAAGGCGTTGGCGGAGCGCAGGCGCGCCCGCTGGATCTCGAGGCGCTGGTTGGCGGCGGTCAGTTCGGCGGTGCGCTCCTCGACCCGCCGCTCGAGTTCGGCGTTCGCCTGCTGCAGCGCCTCGTAGAGGCCGAGATTGTCGAAGGCGACCGACAGGCGGCTGCAGAACACCTCGATGAGCGCACGGTCGGTGTCGCTGAGCTTCTTCGGCGAATCGAGAAGCACCACGAGTTCGCGGCCGGATCCGGTGCCGATGTAGAGGAGATACCGGCCGGCCAGGAACTCGTGCCGGCGGCGCTGGAACGCCTCCTCGACATGGGTCCGGATCTCCGGGTCGAGCATGTCCCACGCGCCGGCGCCGGTGAGATGGCTGTAGCAGCCGGAGCCCGCCAGAACGGCGAGCCCCTGGCCGGCCTTCCGCTCGCGCAGCACGAGGATGCCCGCGCAATCGACCGCGAGGAGGGACGCCAGCTGCGTCAGCACGCCCTCCGCGAGCCGCTGCATCGAGCCGATGTCGAAGAGGTTCGCGGCGGCGTCGATGATGATCTCGAGGCCGCGGCGGGTTTCGGTCAGCCGCTGGAGCTGCTCGTAGCTTCGGAGCGCCGCCGTGATCGTGGTGAAGAGCTTCTCGGCGGTGAGCTCGGTCTTGGCCTTGTAGTCGTTGATGTCGTAGTCGACCACGACGCGCTGCTCGGGCGCCTGGCCCGGATGCCCGGTGCGCAGGATGATCCGGACCGTTTCGTTCTTCAGCTCCTTGCGGATGAACTCGACGAGGTCGAGGCCGGCGCCGTCGGTCTCCATCACGACGTCCAGGAGCACGACGGCGGTGTCCGGGTGGCGGGCGAGAAGGTCGCGGCCCTCCTTCGCCGAGCGTGCCGAATAGAGCTCGAGGCCGCGGCCGTTGAGCCGGTAGTCGGCGAGCGCGAAGCGCGTTCCGTCGTGAACGCCGGGGTCGTCGTCGATGACGGCGACCTTCCACGGCGCGCCCGCCTCGGGCGCGGCCGCCGCCGGCTCGTCTTCGACGAAGATCAGCAAGTCTGCGCTTTCGTTCATGACGGCGCACCCGGATTCGTTCGCGCGAGGAGTTTCCACCGGCTTCGGTCGAACTGGAAGAAGAAACATCGCGGGATCCCGTAGCGGCCGGTCTGTCCGGAGCGCCGGCGCGGGCTCTAGACGCATCGCGTTTCGGCCGGATGTCGCCACCTCCGGCTATCGTTTCGCGCGCGTTGCGGCCCCGGCCGGTGGAACCTTTGCCGGTCCGGGACGTTCTTGATCCTCTATCCGCGAGTCCCGAAGCAGCGATCCCGTATCGCGGGCTCGGATTTCTGTTTCATGAGGGAGTAAGCGGCATGTCCGCCATTCAGGTTTCTACGCAGGGCCGCGCGCTCCTGCGTGACCTCCACGTCAATGTCAGCCTTCGCGAATACGAGAACGACACGGCGCGCGAGCTGATCCGGTCCGGCTACGCCGAGATCGTGACGGGCAAGCTCTTCATGACGGGCGCCGGCCGCGAACTGGCCGAGGAGATGAAGTGGGGCGGCGCGGCCGCCAGGCCCGGTGCAAAGCCCGTCGTCTTCCCTGGCTCGCGCGAAGCGTTCCGGATGCTGCAGCGGCTCGCCGCCAAGGGCGCCATGCGCAACTACAACGATGCGCTCGCCGAGCAGCTCACGGAGCGGGGCTATGCCCGGGTGGATGCGGCCGGGCTCGTGCCGACCGAGGCCGGGCGGACGGCGGCGGCCCAGCTTGCCGCGCCGCCGGTCTGATCCCGCACGACCGCCGAGGAGGCGCACGATGACCATGACGACCGCATCGCCGGACGACGCCGACCGCGCCTTCGACTACGGCCTGCCGGCCGAGCTGTACGCCGGCCGCGCGCGGGGCGTGCGGGGAGGTGCGATGGGCTACCGCCGGTTCGAGACCGCCGCCGAGGCCATCCGCTACGCGATCGAGGAGATCCCCGCCCCGATGCTGCCGGGCGTCGCGATCGAGACCGGCGACGACCGGATCGATTTCGAGCGCATACGCCGGCTGTACGACCGCCCGGAATATCCCCTCGCGCGGGAATGATACGTCCCGACCCGATCGGGGAACGGAGTTCGGCGGAGCGCCGTTGTCCGACCGATCTTCTCAACTGGAGGAAGCCGGCATGGTCGATCGCCCACCTCGCCCACCATCTCCGGGTCAAGCGCGGACGTCGGTTCGTCGAACAACATGATCTTCGGCTCCATGGCCAATGCCCGCGCAATCGCCACGCGCTGTGCCTGGCCGCCCGACAGCGAGCCCGGATACGCGTCCGCCTTGTCCGCCAGGCCCACCTTGCCGAGCAGCTCCATCGCCTTCGTCCGAGCCGCTTCGATCGGACGCTTGCGCACCTCGACCG
>JAEZEK010000036.1 GCA_023417735.1 Pseudomonadota bacterium
CGCCAATGCTGCGTCTCGTAGACGATGCCCGTCATCACGAACAGGAACACGGACAGGTTGATGACTGCGATCGCGAGGTCCTCGTCGAGCCGGCGGAGCCGGTAGCGACGGCGGAACCGCGCAATGAGCTGGTATGTGTAGAGAAGCCGGAGCGTTCTCAGCACGCGCAGGAAGCCGGCGCCCTCGCCCGCGATCGGGGCGAGGAAGGACAGGATGGCGACGATGTCCGCGACGGTGGAGATATGGCCGAAATCCCGGACGCGATTCCGGCTGATCGCGAGCCGCGCGAGGAAGTCCGCGAGGATCACGAGCCCGAGCACGACGTCGACCACCTCGAACGCGTCGTAGCGCGGCAGGAACGAGGTCACGATGATGAAGATCACCGTCGCGACGTCGAAGACGAGGATGCCGTTGCGGAAATGGTCGCTCCGGCGGCTGCTGCCCTCGTAGAGTTCGCGTATGCGGGCGCGCCAGTCGGGCTTGCGCCCGCGCGGCCGCGATGCCCCGGCCGGCGTCCGTCCGTCGACGCTGCTGTCGCTCAAGGCGCGGTCGGCCGCATCACGCCGTGCTCGTCCCGCTTCAGCGGGTTCTTCTGGATCGGAAGCGGCGCGCCGGGCATCTCGTCGATGGATATGCCGTGCGGCCAGTCGGACGGCGCGATCGCGACGTAGCGCGCGTATCCGCCGGTGCCGCCGAGGGGCTTGGCGAACCCGATCACCACGAGCGCCCCGGACTCCGGCACCTGGTCGAGATTGGCGACGCCCTCGGCCTGGGCGTAGTGATTGTGCATGAGCCAGTACTCGCCCTCGAGCGTGGGCGTCGTGTCGGTGTCGAGCGGCTCGTGCCCGTGGAACAGGATCCTGCGCTCGCCGTGCAGGAACTTCAGGGCATCGAGGGAGACGCCCGGGAAGGCCTTCGCTCCGAACGCTTCCGGGTCGTCCCACTTCTTCGACCAGTCGGACCGGACCATGACGACCGCGCCTTCGGGGATGCGCCCGTGCGCGGATTCCCAGGCTTCGACGTCCGCGACCTGCAGGTGGTAGTCGGCCTTCTCGGCCACCTTGCCGGAGATGTCGATGACGACGAGCGGCCGGATGGCGTAGGTCGCCGGGATGTCCGAAATGGTGGCGCCCATCGGCTCCCAATGCGCCGGCGGGTCGAGCTGCGTTCCGTACTGGTCGGTCGGCAGGTCGTAGGCGGTGGCGACGAAGCCGTGCCGCTCGTAGGTGAACGCGTCGCCGGCCTTGACGTAGCCTTCGATATCCTTGCCTGCGACCGCCGCCCTGAACCGCGCCTTGCCAAAGCCCGGCCAGACCGCCTGCGTCGGCGAGAACGCGTGGGTCAGGTCGATGTACTTCGCGGACTTGAAGATCTCGTCGTAGGCGCGCCACAGCGAAGAGGGCTGCTCGGACGCATTCTGCGCCATCGCCGCCTGGTGCGGCGCCAAAGCGAGCGTTGCGGCGAGCATGAGGCAGGGGCGCAGGGTGGCAAGGCGCATCGACTCTCCTCCTCCGGTCCCGGACGGCAGCGGTGCGGCCGCGGAGCGTCGAGTTTAGCCGCGCGCACTCCGCCATGCCATCCGCGCTCGCCGCCCATCCTTCGGCCCCGCTCTCGGCTTCGGCGATCGGGACGCCCGCGGTCACTTCCGCCCGGCCGCCCGCTCGACGAAGCGAAGGCCGACGATGACGAAGAGGCCCAGCACCGCCGCAAGGAAGCCGATCCCGAAATAGCCGAGCCCGGCCGCCACGCCGAGCGAGCCGGCAAGCCACATGCCGGCTCCCGTCGTGAGGCCCCTCACCTCGCCCCGGCCCTGGATGATCGCGCCTGCCGCGAGGAATGCGACGCCGGCGGTGACGGCCTCGATCACGCGGACGGGATCGGCCCGGACGCTGTCGTCCCGGATGACCTCGCTCATCACGATCTCGAGCGTGAGCACCGTGAAGACCGCCGCGGCGAGCGCGGTCAGGACGTGCGTCCGCAGTCCGGCCGGCCGTGCGCGCCATTCGCGATCGATGCCGATCAGCGCGCCGAGCAGCGCGGCCACGACGAGGCGGAGCACGATCGCGTCGGGCGGCAAGTGGGTCTCGCCGAGTGCGCTCGCAAGAAGGTCATCCATTCTGGCCCGCCCTCCCATCCTTGCCGTGCGGCGCAGGGCCCGGCGCCGCTCCCGGCGACGGGCTCTCCCGCCCCCGGCCGCGCGCCGCGATCTCCAGCAGGCCGGCGAGCTTCAACAGGCTCTCGGCAAGCATGTTCCGCTCCTCCGCCTGCAGCGTTGAGAAAGCCGCCACGAAGCGCTCCGGAAGCAGGGGCGGTGCCGCGGAAAGGACATCGCGGCCGGCAGCCGTGAGCCTGGCGTGGACGATGCGCCGGTCGGCTCCCGAGCGGTAGCGCTCCACCAGCTTCCGCGCCTCGAGCTTGTCGAGAACGGTGACGACCGTTGCGGCGCTGAGGTCGGCGTGGGCGGAGAGCGCGCCGGTGGTGACCTCCCCGAGCGAGGCGATGGCTCTCAGCACGACGAACTGGGGGATGGTCAGGCCGAGGCTGCGCTCGATCTCCTTCGACCGGATGTCGAGCACGCGCGCGATCCGCCTCAATCCCTTGTGGAGGGCATGCACTTCGTCCGGAAGTTCGCCTTCGCCTGATGCCGTTTCGCTCATTTCCCGTGCAACCAAATTGGCCAAACCGAGTTTCGCCTGCTAATCCTTAGAGCTCTAATCATCTGGAACGGCAGAGAGGAAGAACCAGCCCCTCATGTGTGGTCTTTGCGGCGAAGTGCGATTCGATGGCAGTGCGGCCGACGCGGCGGTCGTGACGAAGATGGGCGAGGCGCTCGCGCCGCGCGGTCCGGACGGGGTCGGTCTCGTCATGCACGGGCGGACCTGCTTCGGGCACCGGCGCCTCAAGATCATCGACCTGTCGAACCGCTCAGAACAGCCGATGGTGGACCCGCATCTCGGTCTGACGGGCGTCTTCAACGGCTGCATCTACAATTATCCGCAGCTCCGATCCGAGCTCGAGGGCAAGGGCTATTCCTTCTTCTCCTCGGGCGACACAGAGGTGATCCTGAAGGCGTGGCACGCCTGGGGCGCGAACTGCGTCGACCGCTTCCACGGCATGTTCGCCTTCGTCATCAACGAGCGCGATACCGGCCGGGTCGTGATGGCGCGCGACCGGTTCGGCATCAAGCCGCTCTATTATTCTGAAGGGAACGGCCGGCTCCGGTTCGCCTCGACGCTTCCGGCGCTGCTGGCCGGCGGCGGCGTCGACACGGCCGTCGATCGCGTCGCGCTCCACCATTACATGACCTTCACGCGGTGGTGCCGGCGCCGCGGACGATCCTCGCGGGCGTCCGCAAGCTGCCGCCGGCCACGATCCGCATCGTCGAGCCCGATGGGCGCACGAAGGACCGGCTCTACTGGGCGCCGGACTACGAGCGTACCGCCGACGAGATCCGGCTGCCCGCCGAGGAGTGGCGCGACCGCACGCTCGCCGCGCTGCGCACCGCGGTCGAGCGCCGCATGGTCGCGGACGTCTCGGTCGGCGTGCTCCTCTCCGGCGGCGTGGATTCCAGCGTCATCGTCGGCCTGCTCGCCGAGATGGGACAGAGCGACCTGATGACCTTCTCGGTCGGCTTCGAGGAGGCCCACGGCGAGAAGGGCGACGAATTCCTCTATTCCGATCTGATCGCCGAGCGCTTCGGCACGCGCCACCACAAAATCTTCGTGCCCTCCGATCGGCTCCTCGACGCCCTGCCGGGCACGATCGGCGCGATGTCGGAGCCGATGGTCTCCTACGACAATGTCGGCTTCTACCTCCTCTCGCAGGAGGTTTCGAAGCACGTGAAGGTCGTGCAGTCCGGCCAGGGCGCCGACGAGGTTTTCGGCGGCTATCACTGGTACCCGCCGCTCGCCAGCTCCAACGACCCCGTTTCCGACTATGCCAGGGCCTTCTTCGACCGCGACCACGCGACGCTCGGCCGGCAGCTCGGCCCGGACTGGCTCGTCGAGGAGGATGTCAGCCGCGACTTCGTGGCAGCGCATTTCGCCCGCGCCGGCGCGACCGGCTCGGTGGACAAGGCTCTGCGCATCGACACGCAGGTCATGCTGGTCGAGGACCCGGTCAAGCGCGTCGACAACATGACCATGGCCTGGGGGCTGGAGGCGCGCGTGCCCTTCCTCGACCACGAGCTGGTCGAGCTCGCCGCGCGCATCCCGCCCGAACACAAGCTCGCGCAGGGCGGCAAGGGGGTCCTGAAGGACGTCGCCCGCATGGTCGTGCCGAGCGAGGTGATCGACCGGAAGAAGGGCTACTTCCCGGTCCCTGCCCTGAAATACCTGCGGGGACCCTATCTGGAGCTCGTCCGCGACGCGCTCCGCTCGCAGGCCGCCCGGGAGCGCGGCCTGTTCCGGCAGGATTATCTGGAGACGCTGTTCGCCGCCCCGACCGAGCACATCACGCCGCTGCGCGGCTCGGAGCTTTGGCAGGTGGCACTGCTCGAGCTCTGGCTGCAGACGAACGACATCTGAGGGGGGGCGATGTCAGGACCGACGGGGACGCGCACGGGGCGGAGTGCGCAGGGCCGCCGGCTGCGCCGCATGCGGGCGGACGGTTGGCAGCCGACCTACGGCACCGAGATCGAGGGCGAGCCGCAGGGTGCGAACGCCTGCCTCGATTGCGGCTGGGGCCGGCTGATCTTCGCACAGACCTTCGAGGATCCCGGCCGGCTCATCGAGGAGATCCGCGACGAAGCGATCGACCGGCGCGACATCGCCGTCTACGTCCGCGATCCGCACGTGCTCCTCGCGCTCGCCCCGCAGGAGCTCTTTCTCGACCCCTCGCACACCTACCGGCTCGATCTCGCGACCTACCGGACGGGCCGCCGCCCGCGGCGCGGCTTCCAGGTCCGGCGTCTCGCCTCGGCGCAGGACGCCGAGGCGGTGAACCGCATCTACGCGGCGCGCAACATGGTGCCCGTCCCGCCCGAGTTCTTCTGGTCGCGGCACGACAACCGCTCGATCGTGTATCTCGTCGCCGAGGATGCCGTGAACGGCGAGATCATCGGGACGGTGACCGGCGTCGACCATTTCCGCGCCTTCCGGGATCGCGAGCGCGGCGCCTCGCTCTGGTGCCTCGCGGTCGACCCGCAGGCCTCCCATCCCGGCATCGGGGAGGCGCTCGTCCGGCAGCTCGCGGACCACATGAAGACCAGGGGGGCGGCCTATGTCGACCTCTCGGTCATGCACGACAACGCGCATGCGATCGCGCTCTACCAGAAGCTCGGCTTCCGCCGAATTCCGTTCTTCTCCGTGAAGCGCAAGAACCCGATCAACGAGCGGCTCTTCACCGGCCCCGAACGCGACGAGGGCCTCAATCCCTACGCCCGCATCATCGTCGACGAGGCCCGCCGGCGCGGCATCCACGTCCACATCACGGATGCGGAGGGCGGGTTCTTCCGGCTGACCTATGGCGGCCGGTCCATCCATTGCCGCGAAAGCCTGTCCGAGCTCACCTCGGCCATCGCGATGTCGATCTGCGACGACAAGGCGGTCACGCGCCGGATCGTCTCGGCCGCGGGCGTGAGTGTGCCGGAGCAGATCGAGGCGGGCGATCCCGACGAGGTCGAAGCCTTCCTGGAGAAGCACGGCAAGCTCGTGGTCAAGCCCGCCCGCGGCGAGCAGGGCCGCGGCGTCGCCGTCGGCCTGGACACGATCGAGGACGTTATGAAGGCGATCGAGACGGCACGCTCGATCTCGGACCGGGTTGTGATCGAATCCTACGTCGAAGGCGAGGACCTGCGCCTCATCGTCATCGACTACCGGGTCGTAGCCGCCGCGATCCGCCGGCCGGCCCGCATCGTGGGGGACGGGCGCTCGACCGTGCGCACGCTCATCGAGCACCAGAGC
>JAEZEK010000042.1 GCA_023417735.1 Pseudomonadota bacterium
GTCCGACGAGGGGCTTCGCGAGCGGGACCTCTTCGTCATCGACGCCGTGCGGGAGGCTGGCGTCCCGCTCGCCTGCGTCATCGGCGGCGGCTATGCCGCCGACATCGATGCACTCGTCGGGCGCCACATGACGCTGTTCCGGGCGGCGGCGCGCTTCGCGTGAAGCTTCGGGCGGCGCCTATTCGGTCCGCCGCGAGCCGATCCTGAAGAGCCGCATCAGCAGGAAGATCGGCACGACGACGATGGCGCCGGCGATCAGGTAGCCGAGCACGTCGTCGAGGAAGGCGAAGCCCATGTCCCAGATGCGCAGGACGATCCGCTCGGCCCAGTAATAGAGCTGGACCGGCCGGATGTTCAGCGTCGCGAGCACCAGCCCGACCACGAAGGAGAGCACGAGCAGGCGGAAGAACACCCGGATCGGGCTGTCCCCCAGGAATCGGCTGATCCGGTCCATGTCCCTCTCCGCTTTGCGCGGCCTAGTTAGGCACCGGACCGCGGCGGCACAAGCCGATCAGCCCTCCGCCGGGAGGAGCTTGCGGAGCGCCTCGATGCGGTCGGCCTCCGCCGGCGGCTTATCCCAGCGCAGCCGGCTGATGCGCGGGAAACGCATCGCCACGCCCGAGCGGTGGCGCGTCGAGCGGTTGAGCCCCTCGAACGCCACCTCGAGGACCAGGCCGTGGCCGGGCTCGGCGCGGACCGCACGGACCGGGCCGAAGCGCTCGGTCGTGTTGTTGCGGACGTAGCGGTCGAGTTCGCGGAGCTCCTCGTCGGTGAAGCCGAAATAGGCCTTGCCCACGGGCACGAGCTCGGGCGCCTCCTCCGGCCCGGCCCAGACGCCGAACGTGTAGTCGGAATAGAAGGACGAGCGCCGGCCGTGGCCGCGCTGCGCGTACATGAGGACGGCATCGACCGTGAACGGGTCGCGCTTCCACTTGAACCACGGCCCCTTGGGCCGTCCCGGCACGTAGGGCGCGTCCCAGCGCTTCAGCATCAGGCCCTCGGCGACCTCGTCGAGCCGGTCGTCCTTGGGCGGGGCGGCGCGCAGCCGGGCGAGCATCGGCCAGTCCTCGAAGGCGACGAGCGGGGAGAGGTCGATCCGCCGCGAGCCGGCGGCCGCGACGAAGGCCTCGAGCCGCTTCCGCCGCTCGCCGAAGGGCAGCGGCCGGAGGTCGTCCCCGCCGTCCTGCAGGAGGTCGTAGGCGCGGATGAAGGCCGGGTGGCTCTTCATCAGCCTGGGCGTGACGGCCTTGCGGTTGAGCCGCTGCTGCAGGTCGCCGAACGGCGCCACGGCGATCGCGCCGTCCGCCTCGCGCCCGACCAGCAGCTCGCCGTCGATGGCGCCCTCGAAGGCGAGCTCCTCGAGCATGTCCGGGAAGGCGCCCGAAATGTCGTCGCCGGTGCGGGAATAGAGCTTTCGCACGCCCTTCTCCGCCACCGCCTGCACGCGGATGCCGTCCCACTTCCATTCGGCCGCGTAGGCGGACGGGTCGAGCGCAGGCAGCTCCGCCTCGTCGAGGGCCTGGGCGAGCATGACGGGCCGGAACGGCGCGAGCGCCTCGCTCACCGGCCGCGGCCCGCTTCCCTCCAGCCACGCGAAGAGCATCTCGTAGGGCGGCGCGAGGCCGTGCCAGATCTCCTCGATCTCGATCACGTCCTTGCCGCCCATCTGCGCGAGCGCCTGCTTGGCGAGCCGTGCCGTGACGCCGACGCGGAGCTCGCCCGTGACGAGCTTCAGGAGCGCGTAGCGGCCGGAGGCGTCGAGCGCATCGAGCAGCCGCTCCACGATGCGCGGGCCTTCGAGCCTCGAGGCGGCGTGGAGGGCCTCGACCACCGTCGCCAGGCTGGGGCTCGCATTGGCGCCCGGGCGCTCCGGCCAGACCAGCGCGATCGTCTCGGCGAGATCGCCGACATAGTCGTAGGAATAGCCGAACAGCACCTCGTCCATCCGCTCGGTGACGAGCGCGCGCAGCATGGCCGGCTTGACGCTGGCGATGGCGAGGTCGCCGGTGAGCGCGGCGAGCGCCCAGCCGCGATCGGGGTCGGGCGTGCCCCGGAAATGGTCGACCAAAAGGTGGATCTTGCCGTTCCGCTGCGGCGTCAGAACGAGGCGGTCGAGAAGGGCGGCGAAGCGTTCCATCGGCAGGAATATAGGCGGGGTTGGCCCCGCCGGCACGCGGTGCCACACCTGCGGGCGCGGTCGCAAGCCGGCTATGGAACAGAACCCGGCGGCGGCGAGTTGCCCGGACGCAGGCAACGGAGTGAGGTCGACATGCTGAGATGGGCCATCATCTTCCTGGTGATCTCGCTGATCGCGGGCGCGCTGGGATTCTCCGGCATCGCGCGCGGCGCGGCCTCGATCGCCAAGGTCCTGTTCTTCCTGTTCCTCGTGCTCTTCATCCTGGCGATCGTCATGATCTTCGTGACGGGAGCGGCGCTCTTCTAGACGACAGAGAGGGTGGCGGGCGCGGAGCGGCTTTCGGTGAGGCCTCCCCCACTGTCGTCATCGCCGGACTTGATCCGGCGGTCCACGGGGCGCTCGCCGTGCGGCGGGGCTGCACTGGATGCCCGGGCATGACGACAGAGGAAGGGTGGCGGGCGCGGAGCGGCTCTCGGCGGGGCCTCCACCACGGTCATCATCGGCGGACTCGATCCGGCGATCCACGGGGCGCGTGCCGTGTGGCGGGGCTGCGCTGGATGCCCGGGTCGAACCCGGGCATGACGACAGAGAGAGGGGCAGCGCATCGTCCGCAGCCTTAAGCGTTTGACAGGACGAACCTGTTAAGCCCTTAGTCCGACACGTCGCCGAGAACCTCAAACCACCGGACTGGCGCTTCGGGTGCAGCTCTACCTGCCCATCGCCGAACTCACCGTGAACATCCTGCTCTTCCTCGGAGTGGGTGGCGCCGTCGGCTTCGTGTCGGGGCTGTTCGGGGTCGGGGGCGGCTTCCTCCTGACGCCGCTGCTGATCTTCACCGGCGTCGCGCCGGCGGTGGCGGTCGCGACGGTCGCGCCGCAGATCGTGGCGTCCTCGGCATCGGCCGCGATCTCCTACTGGCGGCGGCGGCTCATCGACGAGAAGATGTCGCTGATCCTGCTTTCGGGCGGGATGATCGGCTCGGCGGCCGGCGTCTACGTGTTCCGCGCGCTGCGCACGCTGGGCCAGCTCGACCTCATCCTCGGGCTCGCCTACGTCACCTTCCTGGGCATCGTCGGCGGCCTGATGCTGCGCGAATCGCTCGGCGCGATCATCCGGAGCCGGGCGGGGCGGCCGCCGGCCGGGCGCCGGCCGGGCCAGCACAACTGGGTCCACGGCCTGCCGCTGAAGGTCCGGTTCCGCCGCTCCAAGATCTACGTGAGCGTCCTCCCGGTCGTCGCGCTCGGCTTCGGCATCGGCTTCCTCGGGACCGTGCTCGGCATCGGCGGCGGCTTCCTTCTCGTGCCCGCGCTCATCTACCTGCTGCGGGTGCCGACCAGCGTCGTGATCGGGACCTCGCTCGCCTACATCGTCTGCACCATGGCGCTCGCGACCGTGCTCCACGCGATCGCCAACGGCAGCGTCGACATCGTGCTCGCGCTCCTGCTCATGATCGGCGGGGTGATCGGCGCGCAGTTCGGCGCGCAGGTCGGCCAGACGCTGCGCGGCGAGCACCTGCGCGCGCTCCTCGCCATCATCGTGCTGGCGGTGGCGACCCGTTTCCTGCTCGGCCTCTTCCTGACGCCTGCCGCCATCTACTCGTTCGAGATCCTGGGGGCGCTGCCGTGATCGGGCGCGCGCTCATGCTCGTCGCACTCCTGCTCTCGGCACCGGCGGCGCGGGCCGAGGGGCTCGTCTCGACGCTCTCCGACGAGGCGGTCGAGATCAATTCGAGCTTCGCGGGGTCGCGCATCGTCGTGTTCGGCGCGGTCGAGGGTGCGCCGCCCGCCGCCAGCGACTACGAGGTGGCGGTCGTCGTCGCCGGCCCGCCGCAGGACCTGGTGGCGCGCCGCAAGAGCCGGCTGTTCGGCATCTGGGCCAACCGCGACTCGCGCGAGTTCGACGACGTGCCGTCCTACTACGTCGTCCATTTCAGCGAGAACCTGAGCCGGGAAGCGAGCATGGAGCGGCTCGAGCAGTTCCGGCTGGGCATCCGGAACCTGCCTTTCGTCCAGGAGGTCGCGGCGAGCCGCGCCTCGACGGACTTCGCCGACGCGGTGCTCCGGCTGAAGGAGGCGCGCGGGCTCTACGTGGAACGCCCGGCCGCGGTGGAGTTCCTGTCGCCGCAGGTCTTCCGCACGACCTTCTTCCTGCCGGCGAACGTGCCGACCGGCGAATACCGGATCGCCGTCTACCTGTTCCGGAACGAGGCCTTCCTCGCCGGCCAGACGCAGACGCTGGTGGTGGAGAAGAGCGGCCTCAACGACCAGATCGCCCAGTTCTCCGAGGACCAGCCGCTGGTCTACGGCCTGGTCACGGTCGTGCTCGCGCTCTTCACCGGCTGGCTCGCCGGCGTGATCTTCCGGCGGCCCTAGGCTCAGTCCGCCGCGAGCGCGTGCGGGGCGACGGGATAGAGCCGCCGCTCGCCGATCATGAAGGCGAGGAAGGCGCCGCCGAAGAGCCCCGCGAAGGCG
>JAEZEK010000076.1 GCA_023417735.1 Pseudomonadota bacterium
CACCCTTCCTCATCACCGCCATTGACTTCGCCGCCGCCGGGGGGATCGACGCGGGCGGCCGCTATCTCTACCCGACGGTGCCGTCCGATCCGCGGCAGCGCGAGCTGGCCTTCCGCACGGGCGTGAACATAGTGATGTATTCCTTCACCGGGAACTACAAGGCCGACCAGGTGCACATTCCCGCTCTGCTGGAGCGGCTCGGCCAATGAACCGCTTCGGCCTCGCCTTCGAACCCGTTCTCGCCTGGCCGTGGATCGTGGCGCTCGCCGCCGGGCTTGCGGCGATCGTGCTCGTGCTCGCCTGGCAGAGGATCCGCGGGACCGGGTTCAGGGCCGCCGCCGGCGCGCTCCTCGTCCTCGCCCTCGCCAACCCGGTCCTGCAGAAGGAGGAGCGCGAGGGGCTGCCGTCCACGGTCACGATCGTCGTCGACGAGAGCGCCAGCCAGGGCCTCGGCGAACGGCGCGCACAGACCGAGGCCGCCGTCGCTGCGCTGAAGGAACGGCTTGCGGCGCTCGGAACCTACGACGTGCGGGAAGTGCGGGCCGGCGACGATCCGGCCGGCGACGGCACGAAGCTCTTCTCCGAGCTCACGCGGGCCATCGACGACCTGCCGGCCGACCAGATCGGCGGCGCGATCTTCGTGACCGACGGCGTCGTCCACGACGTGCCTGAGGATCCCGCCGCCCTCGGCTTCACGGCGCCGCTCCACGTCCTCGTCACCGGCGAGGAGGACGAACGCGACCGCCGCATCGTGATCGAACGCGCGCCGCGTTTCGCGATCCTCGACGAACCGCAGACGATCGCGTTCCGCGTGATGGACAACGCGCTTGCGCCCGGGACCCCCGTCACCGTCCGGCTCCGGATCGACGGCATGGAGGTTGCGGTCGACACCGTCGGGGTCGGCGAGACCCAGACGCTCGACCTGCCGCTCACCCACGCCGGGAAGACGATCGCGGAGGTGGAGGTCGAGCCGGCGGAGAACGAGCTCGCGTTGGAGAACAACGTCGCGGTCGCCGAGATCGACGTGGTGCGCGAGCGGCTCCGCGTGCTCCTCGTCTCCGGCGAGCCGCATGCCGGCGAACGAACCTGGCGCGACATCCTGAAATCGGACGCCGCGGTCGACCTCGTCCATTTCACCATCCTGCGGCCGCCGGAGAAGCAGGACGGCACGCCGATCAACGAGCTCTCGCTGATCGCCTTCCCGACCCGCGAGCTCTTCTCTGAGAAGATCGACGAGTTCGACCTCATCATCTTCGACCGCTACCAGCGGCGCGGCGTGCTGCCGATCATGTACTACGACAACCTCGCCCGCTACGTGCGCGACGGCGGCGCGGTCCTGGTCGCCGCCGGGCCCGACTATGCCTCGCCCTCGAGCCTCTACGAGACGCCGCTCGGCTCGATCCTGCCGGCCGTGCCGACGGGCGCGATGTACGAGCAGCCCTACCACGCGACGCTGAGCGCCACCGGGGCGCGGCACCCGGTCACCCGGGACCTGCCCGGCTCGGAATCCGACCCGCCCGCCTGGAGCCGCTGGTTCCGCATCGTCGAGGCCGACGTGATCGCGGGCGAGGTGGCGATGGAAGGCCCCGACGGGCGGCCGCTCCTCGTGCTGGCGCGCGAGGACAAGGGCCGCGTTGCCACGCTCCTCTCCGACCACGCCTGGCTTTGGGCGCGCGGCTTCGAGGGCGGCGGGCCGCATGCCTCGCTGCTGCGCCGCCTCGTGCACTGGCTGATGAAGGAGCCGGAGCTCGAGGAGGAGGCGCTGACGGCGCGCGCGGAGGGCCGCACGCTCATCGTGGAACGCCAGACGCTCGCTGATTCCGCTCCGACGGTGCAGCTCACCGGTCCGCTCGGCCAGACCCGGCAGTCCACGATGACGGAGGCGAAGCCCGGCCTGTGGCGGACCGTCGTCGAGGAGGCGCCGATCGGGCTCCACCGCGCGCAGGACGGCGCGCTCACCGCGCTCGCCCATGTCGGCCCCGCCAATCCGCGCGAGTTCCAGGACGTCATCAGCACCACCGAGCGGCTCGCGCCGGTGGCGGAGGCGACGCGCGGTTCCGTGCGACGGCTCGCGGGCGGCGGCGGCATCAGCGTTCCGCGGGTCGTGTCCGTGTCCGCGCGAGCGCCGGCGGCTGGCGACGGCTGGATCGGATTCCGCCGATCCGAGGCGTCGGTCCTCAGGAGCGTCGACCGCCTGCCGCTGATGAGCGGCCTTCTCGGCCTCGCTTTGCTCGTCGGCGGCTTCGGCGCTCTCTGGTACCGCGAGGGCCGCTAGGCCTTCGCCACCCCCCTGATCACGCCCGACAGGCCGTCCCCGGCGCCAGCGACGAGCTCCGCCACCAGGATCCGCTTCGGGTCGGTCGGGCCCGGCATGGCAACCCGCCCGCCTGGAACTGGCTTGAACCCGAACGGCTCGTAATAGGGCGGGTCGCCGACCAGGATGACGAACCGCTCGCCGGCCCGGGCGGCGCAGCCGAGGACATGCCGGACGAGAGCCTTGCCGTAGCCGAGGTTCTTGTAGGCGGGATCGACCACCAGCGGGCCGAGCAGGTAGCCGCGCGCCTCCCCGACGGCGATCGGCGTCAGCCGAACCGACCCGACCAGCCGCCCGTCGGTTTCCGAGACATAGGAGAGCCCGGGATCGTGCGGCGCCTGCTCGCGCACGCGGAAGGCCGACCGCGCATAGGCTCCGGGGCCGAACGCGGCCTTCTGGAGCGTTTCGATCGCGGCCTCGTCGGCCGGCCGCTCGGGGCGGATTGCGTCGTTGGGTCTGGTCATTGTCGTCCGCACGGAAAAAGTGTCCGGCGGAGGGCGGAGGTCAGGCCGCGGAACCGCCGATGGGGAAGCCGGATGCGCCGGATCCCGGCGCCGGGAGGCGCCGTCGTCGCAGGATTCGGGTGCGGTTCTCGTCGAACATGCGGCGCGCGTAACACGACCTTTCGACATCCACAAGCGGAACGCGAACGGGGCGGAACCGTTCAGCACCGACCGAACTACGGTCGGGGGAGCGGGTGAGCCGCGTCGCGAGGCGGCCGCTCTGACGAGCCGGAAAGGAGGAAGCCCGCTTTCTTGGCCATGCTCACGAGGGGGTAAGCATGGGTCTTCTCGTCGACGGCGAGTGGCACGACACCTGGTACGACACGAAGAGCACCGGCGGGCGCTTCGAGCGCGCGCCGTCCCGGTTCCGCAATTGGGTGACCGCCGACGGCACCGCCGGTCCGACGGGCGACGGCGGCTTCCAGGCCGAGCCCGGCCGCTATCACCTCTATGTCTCGCTCGCCTGTCCCTGGGCCCACCGCACCATCATCTTCCGCAAGCTCAAGAAGCTGACGGACGCGATCGGGCTATCGGTGGTCGAACCGCACATGGGCAGCGAGGGCTGGACGTTCAGCGAGGATCTGCCCGACCACCTCCACGACGCCCGGCGACTCTACGAAATCTACCTGAAGGCCGCGCCCGACTATACGGGCCGGGTGACGGTGCCGGTGCTCTGGGACCGGGAGCGCAACACGATCGTCTCGAACGAATCGGCCGACATCATCCGCATGCTCAACTCGGCGTTCGATGCGTTCGGCGACGAGACGCTGGACTTCTACCCGGAGCCGCTCCGCGCCGAGATCGACGCGGTGAACGAGCGCGTCTACGGCAGCGTGAACAACGGCGTCTACCGAGCGGGGTTCGCTACGACCCAGGAGGCCTATGCAGAGGCCTTCCGCCAGCTCTTCGCGACGCTCGACGAGCTCGACGAGGGCCTGTCCGACCATCGCTTCCTCGTCGGCGACCAGCTCACCGAGGCGGACTGGCGGCTGTTCACCACCCTCGTCCGCTTCGACGCGGTCTATTACGCGCACTTCAAGTGCAACTGGAAGCGGGTCTGCGACTACAAGCACCTGTCGGAGTATCTGCGCGACCTCTTCCAGATCCGCGGCATCAAGGAGACCGTCAGCTTCGACCACATCAAGCAGCATTATTACGGCAGCCACCGGACGATAAACCCGACGGGCATCGTCCCGCTCGGGCCGAACCAGATCCTCGATGCGCCGCACGATCGCGACCGCTTCCCGGCGCTCGGCATGCCGAAGTAAAGGGCGCTACCAATCCGGGCCGGGCGCCCTCCCCTCCAGGAGCTCCGCGATGCGGGCGCGCGTCGCGGCCGTGGCGTCCGCAGGCAGGCGCTCCAGCGCAAACGCCTCGCACGCCACGATCTCGTGGTTCGGCAGGTTCGGGGGGTGCGGCTGGGACCAGTCCCGGCAGAGATAGAGCGCAACGTGATCGCGCGGGTCGACCTTGCCGTTGCGGTAGAGCCCGACGAGGACGGGGGGCGCATCGAGGATCGCACCCGCCTCCTCCCGAATCTCGCGGGCGAGCGCGTCGAGCGCCGTTTCCCCGCGCTCCACGCCGCCGCCCGGCAGGTACCACCCGGGCACGTAGGAATGCCGGACCAGCAGAACGCGGCCGTCCTTCACGAGCATCGCGCGCACGCCGAGCGTCATCGCCCGGCTGGCGCGGCCGTAGGCCATCACGGCCTTCTGCGCGAGCCTGTGCATCCGGGTGAGCCGTGGGCCGCCTGACATTCGTCCGGGCTAACA
>JAEZEK010000316.1 GCA_023417735.1 Pseudomonadota bacterium
GGCCAGGGCCGCACGGTCGACTTCCGCAACACGCTGATCGTCATGACGTCGAATCTCGGGGCGGAGTATCTCGCTGCATTGCGGGAGGATGAGGACGTCGACGCGGTGCGCGACCAAGTGATGGCCGTGGTGCGGTCGAACTTCCGGCCGGAATTCCTCAACCGCGTCGACGAGATCATCCTGTTCCACCGGCTGAAGCGGAACCAGATGGAGACGATCGTCGACATCCAGCTCGGCCGGCTCCGCAAGCTGCTGGAGGACCGGAAGATCACGGTCGCGCTCGACGAGAGCGCCAGGCGCTGGCTCGCCGACAAGGGCTACGACCCCGCCTACGGCGCGCGGCCGCTGAAGCGCGTTATCCAGAAGCAGGTGCAGGACCCGCTCGCCGAGCGGATCCTCGCCGGCGACGTCCGGGACGGCGACACGGTGGCCATCTCGGCGGGAAGCGACCGGCTCCTGTTCCGCGTCGCCGAAGAGGGCGCGGCCCGGGCGGCCTGAGCCGGCTCGCCAACGGTGAAACGGGGAGGGGCCCAGCGGCCCCTCCTTCCGTTTCGGCGCCGGCAAGTTTCCTTCGCCTTCGGTTCCGCGGATCGACTCCCGCTTGCTTCGGCCCTATGCCGGCGGCGGCGAGGATGGGGGCACCGCATGCGCCTGGCGGAGATCAGATGCTACCCCGTGAAGGGCGCGCGGGGCGTCGCGCTCCCCGAGGCCACGGTCGAGAGGCGCGGCATCGCCGGCGACCGACGCTGGATGCTCGTCGACGCCGCTAACCGTTTCGTGACCCAGCGCGAACTGCCGGCGCTCGCACGGCTGCGGGCGGAGCCGTGCGGGCCGGGCCTCCGGCTCGCCTTCGGCGGCGCGGCGAGCGGCGTGGCGGAGCCCTCCGCCGCAGCGGCTGCGATCGCGACCGGGGTGTGGGGCGATGCCGTCCTGCTGCGCGAGGCTGCCGAGGCAAAGCCCTGGCTATCGGCGCGATTCGGCATGCCGCTCCGGCTCGGCTTCCAGGCCGACGACATGCACCGGCCCGTCGATCCCGACTGGGGCGGGCGCGCAGGCGACGAGGTCAGCCTCGCCGACGGCTTCCCGCTGCTCGTGACGTCGACGGCTTCGCTGGCGTCGCTGGAGGTCCAGGCGGGCGCGCCGCTGCCCATGGCTCGGTTCCGGCCCAGCCTCGTCGTCGAGGGCGCGCCCGCCTGGGACGAGGACTGCTGGCGCCGGCTGAAGGTCGGCGACGTGGAGATCGAGCTCGTGAAGCCGTGCACGCGGTGCACGGTCGTGACCGTCGACCAGGAGCACGGCGTGGTGACGGGGCCCGAGCCGCTCGACACGCTGCGGCGGATGCGGTTCTCCGCCGACAGGCGCCTGCCCGGCCTGCTGTTCGGCTGGAATGCGGTGCCCCGCCGGCTGGGGCGGGTGCGGATCGGCGATGTCGTCGAGGTTCTCGAGCGGGGGCCGGGCTGGCCGCTCGGCCGGCCGAGGCCCGAGGCTCGGGGTTGAAGCACGGCGGTCGGCCGCCGGAACGGTGCCGCCGTCTCAGCTGCGGGCGTCGGCGTAGCGCATCCCGTCCTCGCGCGCGAGGAGCGCATCGATGCGCTTGCGTTCCCGCTCGAAGGCAGCGAGCTCGGGCCCCTGCAGGGTCCGCCCGCGCGGCACGCGGATCTTCATCGGGTCGACGAAGCGGTCGTTGACCAGCACCTCGTAATGGAGGTGGGAGCCGGTCGAGAGGCCGGTCGAGCCGACATAGCCGATGATCTGGCCCTGCCGGACGCGGATGCCTTCCTTCACGTCCTTGGCGATCCCGTTCATGTGGCTGTAGGCGGTCTCGTAGCCGTTGGCGTGGCGGATCTTCACGTGGCGGCCGTAACCGGATTTCCAGCCGGCGTACTCGATGACGCCGTTGCCCGACGCCATGATCGGCGTGCCGCGCGGGGCCGCCCAGTCGACGCCGGAATGGAGCTTGGTGCGGCCGAGTATGGGATGGCGCCGCATGCCGAAGGAGGAGCTGAAGCGCCCGCCGGCGATGGGCTTGCGCATCAGGAACTTCTTCGCGCTCTTGCCCTCGTCGTCATAGTAGTCGACGACACCGTCATCGGTGGTGCGGAAGCGGTAGAACCGGCGCTGCACGCCGCCGAGGCTGAGCGACGCGAACAGGATCTCGGTGCTCTCCGCCTCCTCGCCGTCGGCCTCGTACACGACCTCTAGGGTGTCCGCCGGCGTCAGCCGCGCCTGGAGGTCGACGTCGTAGGAGAAGATCCGCACGATGTTCTCCACGATCGGGGTCGGCACGTTGAGCGCGAGCCCGGTCCCCCACAGCCCGGCATAGAGGCTGGGCAGGCTGCCCTGCGCGGGGGCGGGCGCCTCCTCGGCGAAGAGCGAATCGTCGAAGGCCGGCTCCTCGGCCGGCACGAACGCCCCCGTATCGGCGAGCGCGACCGAACCGAGATGGGAATCCGTCCCGTAGAGGCTGACCCGGATCGGGCGGACGCGACCCTGGCCGTCCGCGGCGAGGCCGAGCCGAAGCTTCTGTCCGCGCTCGATCTCGATGCCGAAGCTCGCGTCGAACGCGGTCTGCACCGCCTCGATCTCCTCCGCCGTCGCGCCGGCCTCCTCGAGGAGTTCCGCAAGCGTGTCGCCCGCGCCGACCGTGGCGATCTTCTCCTCGACGTCCGGGCCGATCGGAGGCTCGTCGGACTTCTCCACGAGCGAGACGTTCTCCGGCACGATCGCGACGGCGAGCGACGAGATCGCCGCGGTCGCGTCGGTGGCGCCGACCTCGAACCGGGCGGGATCGATGTAGGGCAGGGAGGCGACCTCGACCGCTCCGTCGGCAAGGAAGGGTGCGGCCTCCCGCACCGAGCGCCGGACGTCGGCGAGCGTCAGTTCCGCGGCTTCCTCGAAGGCGACGCCGTGCCCCGGGAAGTCGCTGACCTTGATGGAGACCTCGCCGTCCACCTCCGCCCCGTAGAGGGCGTCGCTCGCCGCCATCTCCACCGGCTCGTCGCCGTCGGAGAAGATCTTCAGCGGGTTGAAGGACGGGATGCTGGCCGCCACCGCCGGGGCGACGGGCGCCGCGAGGCTGGTGGCGATATGGGCGAAGGGGCGGACCTTCACGACGTCGCGGTCGTCGATCCGGGTGACGGTGGAGACCGGAATGACGCGCCGCACGATCTGGGATTCCGCCACCGGGCGCATCCGGTCGCCCTTGGACGCGATCCCGCCCGTGCTCGACATCGGGCGTGCGGCGCTCATCGCCGGCCGCAAGGTCTCGTCGTCACCGAGCCCGATCGCGGCCTGTAGCGCGCCGCCGCCGAGCGCGATCGCAGCGACCCCCGTGAGCACCGAGGCCGCGAGCCAGCGCAGGCTCAACCGCCGGCGGTCCGGCGGGCCCTGTCTGACGGCGTCTATGTAGAGTGGTTCCTCGTCGCCGAGGTCGATGGCCGGGCGCCGGACGTGATGCGCGTGCGAAGCTATCACTCCTGGACCGAGCCCCCCTTCCAGGCCGCAATTCGCTCTCGAAGCGGCTGCGACTTCATAAGATCGTGAATGTGTCCGCTTCGTGGCCAGACGTGCCAGCCGTGCCGGCCCCTGTCAATCCTTGCGGCGGCTTGGTG
>JAEZEK010000117.1 GCA_023417735.1 Pseudomonadota bacterium
GCGGGGCTTTTCGCTGCCGGCGGGAGGCTTTCGGCCCGCGGACGGCCAAAGTCCCCATTGCACAAGCCGGGTATCTTGCAGCGCGCGCGCAACAATGGTTGAGTCGCTCCCGGCGGGCGCTCGTCCCGCCGCTATCTGGCCAACCGGTCCGGCGCCTTGAACCGGACGCTGACAACAAGGATAGTCGTTCAGGTCACCGAGTTGGCCTGTGGAAAGCAACCGGTTTGGGAGGTCATGGCGATGGCGAAGATCAACAAGGTTTGTGTCGGGGAATCTCTGGTCGGCGACGGCAATGAAGTCGCGCATATCGATCTGCTCATCGGACCGCGCGGCTCCGCCGTGGAATCGGCGTTCTGCAATGCGCTGACCAACAACAAGGACGGGTTCACGACGCTGCTGGCGGTGATCGCGCCGAACCTTCCGTGCAAGCCCAACACGATCATGTTCAACAAGGTCACGATCAAGGGCGCGAAGCAGGCCGTCCAGATGTTCGGGCCGGCGCAGTACGCCGTCGCCAAGGCCGTGGCCGACAGCGTCGCCGACGGCACGATCCCGGCCGAAGAGGCCGACGACCTCTTCATCTGCGTGGGCGTCTTCATCCACTGGGAAGCGGCCGACGACGCCAAGATCCAGGACTACAACTACCGCGCCACGAAGGAAGCGCTCGAGCGCGCCATCAACAACACGCCCAAGGCCTCCGAGGTCACGACGCGCCGGGACAGCGTCAAGCATCCCTTCGGCGCCGCCGCTTAGAGCGGAAACCACCCCGGGGAGGCAGCCCCTGCTCCCATGCAGCCGGGTCTCCTTCGGCGGTTGGCCGCCAAGTTCGGATTCTGAGGGGCTGGGGACGGATTGCGTCCCTAGCCGTCCGTTCCCGAAATCCGCTTCAGCGCGGCGGCGCCCAGCGCGCCGTCGTGCAATGCCGATGCGACCAGCGCACCGGCGATGCCGGCCGCGCGCAGCCGCCGGCAATCGTCCTCTCCCCTGATACCGCCAGCGGCATAGACATGGCGGTCGCCAGCCCGTGCGGCGATGCGTGACAGCGTCTCGACATCGGGCCCCTCGCCGCTTCCCACGCGGCCGAGCGTCATGACGATCACGCGCTCCGGCCAAAGCGGCGGGTCGTCGAGGATGGCGGGCGGACCGCGATAGGCTTCGCCGAAATGATCGACGGAGAGCGCCGCGCGCGGGTGATGCCGCAACCGGCGCAGCAGACTTTCGTTCGTCTGCGATTCCGTGCCGATCACCAGGACCCCGCCCGGCACCCGCGCGAGGTAGTCCGCCGCGGCGGGGGCATCCGAGCACCCGAAATCCGTCCACAATGCGATGTTGGGAAGCTCCGCCGCCAGCCGTTCCAGCACGGCCCAGGACGGCCGCCCCCGCTCGATCCCGTCGAGGTCGGCCACGTAGAGGCTGCGGAAGGGATGGAGCGCGAGCAGCCCCTTCGCGACGCCGAGCGGATCGGCGCCCGGCGACAGCGGCGTCTCGATCGGCCGATAGGAGGAGCGCTCGCCGCGCCGGGCCCGCACGACGACGCCGTTTCGGATGTCGATGACCGGGATGATCTCCACGGTGCGCCCTCCCCCAAATCAGCTATAGGGCAGCAGCGGGGAAGGCGGAATGACGATGGCGCTGATCGGATGGGACATCGGCGGGGCGCACCTCAAGGCGGCGCGCCTGGAGGACGGCCGGATCGTGGCCGCGGTCCAGGTCCCCTGCCCGCTCTGGCTCGGGCTCGACCAGCTCGATCGGGCGCTGGGACTGGCCGCAGCTGCGCTCGGCGCCGCCTCCCGGCACGCCGTTACGATGACCGGCGAGCTGGTCGACGTCTTCGAGGACCGGCAGAGCGGCGTGGAGGCGATCGCCGGAATGCTCCAGGGCCGGCTCGGGCCAGACATTCTCTTCTATGCCGGCCGGGACGGCTGGGCCGCACCGCAGGATGTCCGCCGACTCGCGACGGGGATCGCGTCCGCCAACTGGCACGCGAGCGCCAGCCTCGCCGGCCGTACCCATCCCGATTGCCTGTTCATGGATATCGGCTCGACGCCGACGGACGTCGTGCCGGTCGCCGGCGGGCGCGGGGCGGCGCGCGGCCGCACGGACGCCGAGCGGCTGGCCGCGGGCGAGCTCGTCTACACCGGGGCGACCCGCACCTTCCTGATGGCGGTGGCGCGCTCGGTTCCGTTCCGGGGGGCGTGGACCCCGCTCATGAACGAGTACTTCGCCTCGATCGCCGACGTGCACCGTGTCCTCGGGGCACTCCCCGAAGGGGCCGACCAGCATCGGACCGCCGACGGCCGGGACAAGAGCGTCGGCGCCTCGCGGGTGCGGCTCGCGCGGATGCTCGGGCGCGACGTCTCCGAGGCGGGCGATGCGGAGTGGACGGCAGTCGCCGCCGCCCTTGCCGAGATGCAGATCCGAACGATCCACGACGCCGTCCTGCAGGTCGTGTCGGCGCTGCCGGAGCCTCCGCCGGTCATCGTCGGCGCGGGCGTCGGGCGGTTCCTGATCCGGCGCCTCTGCGCGCGGATGGGGCGCCCCTGTGCGGACTTCGGCACGCTCGTTCCGTGCGCGCCGGGCGCAGCCGATGCGGCCGCCGATTGCGGCCCGGCCGCCGCCGTAGCGCTCCTCCTCGATCAGGCCGCGCCGGAATAGTGGCGGCCGATCCTCTCCATCAGCCAGCCCCAGGCCTCGGCCTCGCGCGGGCCGGCGGTCTTTTCGATCGCGATCGAAAGGTAGGCGATCTCCGCCTCGACCTTCTCGCGCGGGAGCATCGATAG
This sequence comes from Pseudomonadota bacterium, assembly GCA_023417735.1. Classification (GTDB taxonomy): domain Bacteria; phylum Pseudomonadota; class Alphaproteobacteria; order Rhizobiales; family Afifellaceae; genus Propylenella. Next base: position 2,781 of record JAEZEK010000117.1, read on the forward strand.
GCGGCTCGCCAGGATCGCGGCCTCGATCACCGCCGCCTGCGCACGGTTGTAGCCGGCGACGGGTTCGTGCGAGACGGCGCGATCGACGCGCATGCGGAAGCGCGGGCGGACCGGATCGTCGTCATGGGCGCGCACGGAGAGCTCCAGGTGCGCGACGGCGGCGGCCAGGCGCGGCACGGGCCCCTCCGTCGGGACGAGCGGCCAGTCGCGCCGGCCGGTCAGGCATCCGGCGATGATCCTGACGTCGTCGCAATGGCTCGCCACCGCGTGCGGGACGGCAAGGAGGTTGTCGAGGGTCGTCGAGGGGCGGAACGGCGCGACGATCCAGCCTCCGCCGTCTTCGATCAGGCCGAGCGGGGCGATGTGCACCCGCCCCTCGGCATCGGACGTGGTCACGACCGTCTCGCGGATCATCGGCATGGTTCTCAGCGGCCTTCCTTCGCCCGCAGGGTGTGACCGGCCTCGGCGAGCTGCGTGAGGTCCTCCGCCTCGCGCTCGGCGCCGGCGCCCCAGTCGAGCGGCTCGTCCTGCGAATAGCGCTTGCCGAGCCGGAGCGCGATCTCGGCCTTCATGAGCTCGGTGCCGAGGTAGAAGGCATGGCCTCCGTCCGCCTCGACCTTCAGGTTCGGAAACATCGAAAGCGCGCTCGTCCCGACATGATGGCCGTCGCGATTGTAGACGTGGATCCCGTCCGCCGCGGTCTCGATCCTGAAGTTCGCGTCCCGCACAGCCTCCGCCATCGCCGCTATGTCCTCGGGCGTGGCGGGGAACGGCTTGCGGTCGTGCAGGCAGAGAAGCGCGCGCCCGTACCCCCGCGGCAGCGAGTGGTCCTCGCGCGCGGCGAACATCAGGCGGCGCGCCGCATCGTGCTCGGCGAGCGTCCGGCGCGTGTGCGGGCTCACCTGGACCGAGAGGACGTTCCGGATGCCGAGCTCTGAGCAGGTGCCGAGAAGCACGGCCGTCACGCCGACGGAATCGGCGTCGGTGAGCTCGGTGAGGTTCCCCGTCCCCATCAGGATCTCGACGCCCGGCCGCAGGCGGCGGAGCTCGGCATAGCGGAGCAGCGACCGCGTGAAGCCGAAATGGATCGGGTCGAGAATGGGGTCGGCGAGGAATTCGAGGCCCAGCGCCTCGGCGCGGTCGACGGCCCGCAGCAGCGAATCGAGGTCGCCGGCCTGCGCCGGCACGAGGACCGGGACGGCGCCGGTGTCCGCCGCCAGCCCGAGCGTCTCCTCCGTCAGGCTCAGCAGGTATTTCGCGCCGGCGCGCGCACCGCGCTCGAGCTCGCCGGGATCGGCCGAATCGACGCTCACCGTCATGCCGTCCGCGGCAAGCGCCCGAACCGCCTCCTCGAGGTGCGGGAACGGCGTGTCGGGCAGCCCGCCGAGGTCGATCACGTCGGCGCCGCCGGCGCGGAGCAGCCGGGCCCTTGCGAGGATGTCCGGGACCGAGAGCTGCGGCGCCTCGACGATCTCGGCGAAGATGCGGATGTCGTAGCGGGAGAGATCGGGCGGCGCGGCCCCGAAGCCCAGGAAGGATGGCAGGTCGGCGAGCGCGGCCGGCCCGCGCACGAAAGGCACGCCGAAGTGCCCCGAGAGCCGCTCGAGGTCGCCGCGGCATCGGCCCGGCACGATGACGCGGTCGGCCTCGACCGG
>JAEZEK010000152.1 GCA_023417735.1 Pseudomonadota bacterium
GATGCGGGACGGCCCGGTGAGCGTCTGCGCGGCGGCGAGCACCCGCTCGCGCAGCGCGCGCAGGGGATAATCGGGCAGGTCGATACCCGTCCGGAGCTCCGTCGTGCGCCGGAACGGGGTTGAGGACGGGCAGGCTCCCATGCAGATGCCGCAGGAGACGCAAAGGTCCGGCTTGACCTGCGCCTGCTCCGGAAACGGCAGGCCGTCGGTGCGCGGCACCAGCTCGATCGCCTCGTAGGGGCAATCCTCGACGCAGCGGTTGCAGCCGTTGCAGTGCGCGAGGTCGACCTCTGCGGCGCGGGGCCGGCGGAAGGGCGGCAGCCAGGGCATGGCGGCGAGAATCACGGTCGCCGCGCCGAGCAAGCCCCAGAGCGCCCCTGCCGACCACAGGTCGGCGAGCGGATAGAGCGGCAGGAACAGCCAGTCGAGCCCGATCTCCGCCGGCACCTTCGAGAGATCCGCCGGCCCCTGGCTCATCGCCGGCCGCCACAAGGACAGAGCGAGGAGGGCGACGAGCACGAGCGCGGCGAGCGTGCGCGGCGGATTGACCCTCGGCCGCGAGATCCGCTGGATGTGGATCCACATCGCGAGCAGCAGGAAGAGCGGCACCGCGATGTGCAGGAAGACCAGCAGCGTGAAGAAGCGGCTGCTCAGGCTCTCCGGCGTCAGGAAGTTGCGCGCGATCGGCTCCCCGAAGATCGGGGCGACGTCGAGCATTCGGGCCGAGACCAGGGCGATGTACTGCGCGAGCTCGTCCCAGACGAGCCAGTAGCCGGTGATGCCCGAGACGTAGAGGAACCAGATGATCGGGATGCCGGTGAACCAGGAGAACCACCGGACGCCGCGATAGCGGTCGAGCGAGAACTCGCGAAGCAGGTGCAGCGCCATGACGACGACCATCAGGTCGGACGCGTAGCGATGGAAGCTGCGCATGATCCCGGCGTGGAACCAATGCTCGCGCGAGATCCATTCGAGCGAGGCATAGGCGTTGACGACGCCGGTGTCGAAGAAGGCGAACAGGTAGATCCCGCTGACCGCCACCACCCAGAACAGAAAGAAGCCGAGCGCGCCAAGGTTCGCGAGCGGATTGAGGGCGGGCGAGAAGAGCCGTTCAGCGCCGCGCTCCAGCGGTTCGAAGAGTGCCCTCAGCCCCGATTTCAGCGCAGCGAGGAAGGGATTGTCGCTGCGGGAACGGGCCGTCGCCGGCCTTCCATCGTCAGCCATTCCTCGCCTCGATCGACCGGTTCCCGCGCCACATGCCGAACACGATCCAGCCCATCAGGATCAGGGACAGGCCGCCGATCGTGATGCCGAAGGCGATCGCGAAATCGGTGCGGTAACGGCCCGTCATCGGGTCGTAGACGGTGCACAGGAAGCGGATTCGGTCGGCGAGGTCGGATACCGACAGCGAGCGCGTCCGCGTCCCGTAGGCGAGTTCCTTCAGCGGCTCCACGAAGACTGGAATTGGAAACTCGTCGCCGTAGACGTGGCGATAGACACGCCCCTCCCCGTCCAGGATGGTGGTCTGCGTGATGTGCTCGAACCCGCCCGCGACCGCCGCGTAGGTGAAGCCGAAATCGTCGAGGAGGGCAGCGATGTCGTCGGCCCGGCCGCTCGCCAGGTGCCAGGCGGGATCACGGTCGATGCTCTGGTCCTTCGCGAACGCCGCCATCCTGACCGGCGTGTCGTTGCGCGCATCGAAGCCGAGGGTGACGATCTCGAACGCGTCGTGGCCGAGCGCGTCGCGCGCCTTGTCGACCGCCGTGCGGAGGCTCTGGGTCGTGGTCGGGCAGACCGAGCTGCAGCTCGTATAGACGATGCTGACGACCACCGGGCGGCCGCGGAAATCGGCGAAGCGCAGCGTGCTTCCGTCCGGCCGCAGGAGGCGATTGTCGCGGACCGGCCGGCCGATCGCCGCTTCGCTGCGCTCCAGCACGGCCGCCGGATCGAGCCGGGGGCCCGCGCCTGCCATGCCCGTTCCCGCGAGGAGCCCGGTCGCGACGGCGAGGATGGCGGCGCTCACACGGTCCATTGCGAGGCACCGAAAGCGGCTTCGATGAGGATGCCGCCGACCAGCAGCATGAGCTGGCAGAGCGATGCGGCGAAGTTCCTCATGGCGTTGCGGCGGCTCGGCTGCGCCCACAGGCGCCAGCTCGTCCAGGCGAAATAGAGGCCGCCGCTCGCCGCGCCCGCCGCGTAGAACGCGCCCATGCCGAACCAGAGCGGTACGAGCGACAGCACGGCGATCGCCAGGGCGTGAGCGAGGATCGCGCCCGTCCAGACCCGCTCCGGCGCGACGACCGGCAGCATCGGGAAGCCTGCGCCCGCGTAGTCCTCCGCCTTGGCCGCGGCGAGGCTCCAGAAATGGGGCGGGGTCCAGAGGAAGACGATGATCGCCAGCAGGACCGGCACGACGCCGGGCGTCGGATCGACAGCGGCCGCGCCGGCCAGAACGGCGAAGCTTCCGGCGAGCCCCCCGATCACGATGTTCCACGCGGTCCGGCGCTTCAGCCAGGCCGTGTAGACGAACGCATAGGTGAAGGCGCCGAGAAAGACGTAGGCGGCGGAAGGCGCGCCTGCAGCCGCCCAGGCGAGCGCGATCGAGGCGACGAGCAGGGCGGCGAAGGTGATCGGCCAGGCCGGGCCGGGCTTCAGCATGCCGCTCGCGAACGGCCGGCGCGCGGTGCGCGCCATGAGCACGTCGGTTTCGCGCTCGAAAT
>JAEZEK010000164.1 GCA_023417735.1 Pseudomonadota bacterium
CCCGAGCGTCAGTTCGGCGTCGAGAACGGCGATGTCGGGCAGGATCAGCGGCGAGGAGACGCCGCGCTTCTCCTCCTCGCCCACCGTGATGATTGCGACGGGCGTCACCTCCGAGCCGGTGCCGGCGGTGGTCGGGACGAGGACCAGCGGCAGGCGCGGCCCCCTGGCGAGTCCGACGCCCCAGGCCTGGTCCAGGTCTTCGCCCGAGCCGAGAAGGAGGGCGGCGAGCTTGGCGACGTCGAGCGAGGAGCCACCGCCGAACCCGACCACGGCTTCCGCACCCGCCTCACGCCCCGCCCCGACCGCCCGCTCCAGCGTCGCGCGCGAGGGATCGGCCTCGACCGCGTCGAAGACGGCCACCTTCGCGCCGGCCGCCTCGAGCGAAGCGACGGCGGGCTCGCAGAGGCCGAGGCTTCGCAGCCCTGGATCGGTGACGAAGAGGATCCGCCCGCCGAGGATTGGGCCGCAGATCGCGCCGAGCCGCGCCGCGACGCCAGGCTCGAAGACGATCCGCGGGGTGGTGTTGAACACGAAAGGCTGCATCGCCCGCTCGCCTGCTCCAAATCCCGCGCCGCGGCCCGGGCGCCCCGCAGTCAAGCCGGAGACCGGTAGCCGCACAAGCGCGAAACGGCTTTCGTGCGGCCGCAGGTGCGGCTGGGCACTGGCGCGGAACGGCCGTCCCCGGCACATGTACGGGCGACGAGCGACACCGGCTTTTCCGGACGGCGGGGACGATGCAGGATTTCGAGCGCGGCTTCTGGATCGGGACGAGCTTCCTGCCGTGGGGCACGACGCCGGCCGGCGCGGTGCGGGAGGCAGCCGGAAGCGGCGGCGCTCCGGCCCGTCTGCGGCCTATGCCGCTGCGCCTGCGCTGCCCCGAAGCGTTCGGGTTCGGCACCCTCGCCGTGGAGGTCGCGGCCCCGGCCCCGGAGCGCCCGGTCCTGAGCGCCGCCTACCCGCTCTCGGCGCCGGCGGACGGCGGATCCGAGCATTGGGCGGATCGGCTCGAGGCGACGCTCGGCGACCCGGCCTACCGGGCGAGCGTCAACGTCCGCGACCATCCCGACCCGTCGAGCGCCGTCCGCTCCTACGCCACCTGGAAACTCGACGGCGTCTCGGTCGCGCTCTCCGTCTACGGAGCGGCCCGGCGGACGCGGGCGGGGCGCGCCGCCGGCCTGCTGTTCCTGTCGTGGTCGCACGAGCGGGCAGCGCTGCCGTACCTCCCGGATTGGCGCGCTGCAAACGACCGGCTGGCATCGGCCGCCGTGACGGCGGACGTGCTCGGCACCTTCAGGCTCGACGCCGAGCAGGCGCCCAGGTTCGGCGACGGAGGCGAACCGACGGGGGCGACGCTGGCGGAGCGCGAGGCGAGGCTCGCGCTCGAATGCCCGTTCACGCTCGCAACGCCCGAACAGATCGCACGCAGGCTTTCCTCGCACGAATTCGCGCTGTGGCAGAGCCCGACGGAACGCATCCGCTGCCTCTCGACCCGCTGGGACAGCCTCGCCTGGCGGACGGGCGCCCGGCTGACGCTCGAAAGCGCGGACCCGGCTTCGGCGATCGGCGCCGGATGGTTTTTCCTCGGCGCCCGGAAATGGTGCGTGCGCGATCATGCCCGGTCGCGCGGGCTGACGGATGCCGTGGCGCTGCTCGAGCGCACGGGCGGGGTGCGCGTCAAGCGGAAGGGCGGCCACGCCGCCTGACGCCTGATCCGCGATGCCGGGGCGACTGCCTCACCGCGCCCGCAGCTCGACCGTCCGCCAGCGCTTCACCACCTCGTCGATGAAGCCTCCGGCCTGCGCTTCCATGGAATCGTCCTGCAGGCTCCGGAGCTTGGAATGGGGAAGCGTCGCCTCCGGCACGGTCGTGAACCGCACCCGCATCGGCATGGAGACCGCCTCGCCGAAGGCGAGCGCCTCCCGGTTCCCCATCGAGGGCAGCGCCTCGAGCGTCGAGGTGGCGGCATCGGAGACGGCCGACCGGATGATGGCGTGGTCGGCGTCGTTGGCGAGCCGCATCGCGAAGATCGTGCTGCACTGGGAAAGGATGGTTGGATCGAGCTCGGAGGGGCGCTGCGTGACGACGCCGAGATAGACGCCGTACTTGCGCCCCTCCTTGGCGATCCGCGAGATCGAGCGACGGGTCGGCCCGAAGCCGAGCCGCTTGTCTGCGGGCACGTAGCGGTGCGCCTCCTCGGCGACCACGAGGAGCGGCACCCGGCCCTCGCCCCACATGCCGAGCTCGAAGGCGAGGCGGCAGAGGACGGAGACCACGGCATCGACGACCTCCGCTGGAAAGCCGGCAAGCTCCACGATCGTGACCGGCTTGCCGTCGGACGGAATCCGGAACAGCGTCTTCAGGAGGTCAGCCATCGTGTCCTCGATGGTCCTCGCCGAGAACATGAACTGATAGCGCGGGTCCTGCGCGACCGACTGGATCCGGCCCTTCAGCCGCCTGAGCCGCGGGCGGTCGTCCTTGCCGTCGAGCTTGCCGAGCTGCTCGTCGATGAGCGCCAGCAGGTCGGACATGCGGTAGGGGACGGGGGAATCCACCGTCTGACCGGAATCGTCCTCGCGCCGGAGCAGGATGCTCGAGCGCTCCTGCTTCTGCGCGTAGCGCGCCTTGGCCATCGGGATGAGGTCGGCGAGGACGTCGAGCTCTTCCGGCACGCCCGGCCGGCGCCGGTAGATGACGTCCGTGATCTCCTCGAAGTTGAAGAGCCAGAAGGGCAGGTTGAGGTTGCGCGGGCTCATCACCTCGGCGAGGTCGCCGAACGAGCCCTTGTACTCGTTGTGCGGGTCGATCAGCAGCACGCGCGCGGCCGTGTTCACCCGCAGGATCTCGCGCAGGATGAGCGCGACGGCGGTCGACTTGCCGCAGCCGGTCGTGCCGAGAACGGCGAAGTGCTTCTGCATCAGGTCCTTGACCCGGACGGTCGCCTCGATCGAGGGGTCCTGGCCGAGGCGGCCGACGACGATCGTCTCCGCGCTGCCGTAATCGTAGATGGTGGCGAGGTCGTTGGCGCCGACGGCATGCACCCCGGCGCCGACGGCCGGGTAATGCTGGATGCCGCGCTCGAAGAACGGGCTCGGCTGATCGGTGATCTGCCCGACGAGCTCGACCTTCACGAGCGTCGGGCCGACATCGCCGCCCGGCCCCGCCTGGTTGGCGGCGGCGGTCGAATAGATGAGCCCGACGACGCGCACCGGACCCGCGCTGATCGACAGGAGCTTACCGACCGAAACCGGGTTTTCCTCGGCGGCGCTGTCCTCCTCTTCCCTGGGGGGCGCGGCGACGATTGCCCGAGAGCCCTCGACCGAGACGACGCGGCCGATCGGGAAGGGGTGGATCCGGCCGGGATCGCGGCTGACCTGCGTGGCGTCTCTCAACTGCACGGGTCCATCCCGTTCCGCCGGAACGGCCGCAAGGGCCGCGCGCGCCGCGGTCCGGCCTCACCTTCCGCGGGCGCAGCGCAACCAAAGACAGGCGGCGCTTGAGGAACCGTTAAGCGGCGCCGGAA
>JAEZEK010000237.1 GCA_023417735.1 Pseudomonadota bacterium
GCCGTGGCCCGTGCGCAGGCCGGCAGCGAGGTGGATTTCATCCTGCGCGGGACCTCGTCGCCGGCTCTGGCGGACGTCACCGGATCAATCGGGGAGGCGGAGCCGGCCTTCGACAATGTCGGGAACAGCTCGGTTCCCGGCGTGGCCGATCCGCTCGGTCCCGCACTCGCCGGACCGGTGGCGGACGAGGGACCGCCGCGCCGGCCGCGCCGGCCGCTGCCCGGCCGCGCCGAGGACGAGGAGGATCCGTTCGCGCCGGTCGGCGTGCGCGTCTCCACCTTCCTGATCCGCCCGTCGATCGAGATCGGGGTGTCGGCCACGGACAATGCCGCCCTGACGCCGAGGAAGAAGGGTGCCGTCGGGCTTCTCGTCGCGCCCGATGTCGAGATCACGTCGGACTGGTCGCGCCACGCGCTGGAGGCGCGGCTCCGCGGCTCCGCCATCTATTACGGCGACGAGGAGATCGACGAGCGCGAAGGGTCGGCCGAGGTGCGGGGTCGCTACGACGTGTCCAGCCGGACGAACCTCAACGCCGCGCTCGGCTACCGGACGGACCTCGACCGCTACACCGATCCCGAGACGCCAACCGGGGCCGTAGAGCGGCCCGCCAGGCACCTGCTCTACGGCGAGGCCGGGGCGACGCATCGCTTCAACCGGCTGTCGGTGACCGCGACCGGCCGGGTGGAGCGCAGCATCTACGACGACGTCGCGGTCGCGGGCGGCGGCACCGTCTCCCGCTCCGACCTCGACAACACCGATTACGGGCTCCGCCTGCGGGGCGCCTACGAGATGGCCGCCGTCTCGCCTTTCGCCGAGATCGCCGGAGGGATGACGCATTACGACCAGGCCGGCGCGGGGCGACGCCGGGACAGCCTGTGGGGCGAGCTCCGCGGCGGCATCATGGTCGATCTCGGGCCGAAGCTCGAGGGCGAGGTGTCGCTCGGCTACCGGCGCGAGCAGGCGCGCGATCCGGCCGTGAAGGACCTCGACGCCTTGATCGCGGCCGCCGCGCTGATGTGGTCGCCCCGGCGCCTCACCGAGGTCCGGCTCGATCTCTCGACCGACACCCGCCCCACCTCGCTTCCCGGCTCCGCGGGGTCGGTCGTCTATGCAGGCACGCTGACCTTCTCGCGCCAGCTGCGGGAGGCGCTCAGCGCGGAGGCCGGGGTGGGCGTGGACTACGAGCGCTTCGCCGGCATCTCGCGCGACCAGATCGGCTACCGGGGCTTCCTCGGCTTCACCTACAATTTCAGCCGCAGCCTCGCGCTTGTCGGCCGCTACGAATACGAGCGGGTGGACGGCAGCGACCCCGCCGCGGATGCCGAGGCGAACACGGTCAGCCTGCGCGTCCGGCTGCGCCGGTGATACCTCGGCGGCAGCATCCGGGCCCACGAACAGGCGCCGAACGGAGGAGAAGCGTTTGCCCCACATTCCGCCGGTCGACCCGGACAGGCTCACGGCCGCCCAGCAGGCGGTCCACGACAGGATCGCCGGCGGCGAGCGCGGCGCGGTGCGCGGCCCCTTCCGGGTCCTCCTCCACAGCCCCCGGGCGGCCGACGTCGTGCAGGAGGCCGGCCGCTATCTGAGGTTCCATTCGGCCCTGCCCGAGCGGGTCCGAGAACTCGCGATCACGGTCGTCGCGCGGCACTGGCATGCGGACTACGAGTGGGCCGCCCACGCGCCGAAGGCCGAACAGGCGGGAGTGCCGCGTCAGGTGCTCGACGCCGTTGCCGCGGGAGCGGAGCCGGACTTCGCCGAGAGCGCCGACCGGATCGCGTACACGTACGTCACGGCGGTGCTGAGCTCCTCGGGGCTGGCCCCCGTTCCGGAGCCGGTCCTCGCGGCCGCCCGTGACGCGTTCGGCATCAACGGGCTCGTCGATCTGACGGTGCTCACCGGCTATTACACGATGCTCGCGATGGTGCTGAACACGTTCGAGGTCCGCCCCGAACCCGACGTCGCGCCGTGGCGGGGCGCCGGATGAGGACCGCGCGGCGCATGCCGGGCCTCAGCCGCCGGGGGCCTTCTTCGGGCGGCAGTAGAGCTCCAGGCGGTGGCTCACGATCTCGTAGCCGTAGCGGTCGGCGATCTCCTCCTGGAGCTTCTCGATTTCGGCCGACCGGAACTCGATGATCTCGCCCTTCTCGATGTCGATCAGGTGGTCGTGGTGGCGCGCGTCCGCGATCTCGAAGCGGGCCGAGGCGCCTTCGAAGGCATGGCGGTGGACGAGGCCCTGCTGCTCGAGCGCGGCAAGCGTGCGGTAGACGGTCGCGAGCGACATGGTCGAGTCGATCTCGCGCGCCCGGCTGTGCAGCTCGTTCGCGTCCGGGTGGTCCTCGGACTCGGCGAGCACCTTCAGGAGCGCGGTCCGCTGGCGCGTGATGCGCACACCGTCCGCCCTCAGGGCCTCTTCCAGCCGGTTCGCCTGACCCTTCGCCCTGGCCATTGTCGTTGCGCCCACCTCACCTCGGCCGATCGTGCAGGCATGGTAGCCCATCGCGGGCGCGCGCGCAGCCGTTCAAGCCCGGATCCGCCCGGTGCGGGCGGCGCGCAGGACGGTCTGCGCGAAGGCCGCGGCGAAGGCCAGCGTCATCAGGAGCACGATGGTCGGGGCCGGCGCGCTGTCGATGAAGAAGCTGAGATAGACCCCCAGGAAGGAGGCGAGCACCGCGATCGCGACCGCCACGACGAGCATGGCGCCGAAGCGGCGGGTGAGGAGATAGGCGATCGCGCCGGGCGCGATCAGCATGGCGATCGCGAGGATGATCCCGACCGCCTTCAGCGCGCCGACGATGGTGAGCGACAGGATCGCGAGCAGGCCGTAATGCAGCAGCCGGACCGGGAGCCCCACGGCCTTCGCCTGCGCCGGGTCGAAGGCGTGGAGCAGGAGGTCGCGCCACTTCGCGGCGATGATGCCGCCGACGAGGAGGGCGATCGCGCCGCTCTCCGCGACGTCGCGCCAGCCGACGCCGAGCATGTCGCCGAAGAGGATGTGATCGAGATGCACGTCCGACTGGATCCTCGTGTAGAGCACGATGCCGAGGGCGAACATGCCGGAGAAGACGACGCCCATCACGGTGTCCTGCTTGATCCGGCTGTTCTCCTTCAGGAAGCCGGTGGCGAGCGCGCAGCCCATGCCGGCGCCGAAGGCGCCGACGGCGAGCGGGATGCCGGCGATGTAGGCGAGCACCACGCCCGGCAGGACGGCGTGCGAGATCGCGTCGCCCATCAGCGACCAGCCCTTCAGCACCAGGAAGCAGGAGAGCAGGGCGGTCGGGACGGCGACGAGCACGGCGATGACGAGCGCGGTGCGCATGAACTCGAACTGGAACGGCAGCAGCGCGGCGGCGGCGAATTCGCTCATCGCGGTGCCTCAAGCGCTTCGGACGCGCGGCGGCGCGCCGCGAGCATGCCGTGCTTCGGCGCAAGCAGGAAGGCGGCGAGGAAGAGCAGCGTCTGCAGCACTACGATGATCCCGCCCGTGGCGCCGTCGAGGAAATAGCTCCAGTAGGCGCCGACGAAGCTCGTCAGGGCGCCGATGGCGACGCTGAGGGCGATGAGGCGGGGAAAGCGGTCGGTCAGCAGATAGGCCGTCGCGCCGGGCGTCACGACCAGACAGATGACGAGGAAGG
>JAEZEK010000239.1 GCA_023417735.1 Pseudomonadota bacterium
GCGCAAGCGCGGGTGGAATCCTATGCCCGGCTGGCGGACGTGAGCGCCGAGGATTTCGGCACCATCGTCTGCGCCCATCCGCTCCGCGGGGCCGGGCTCGGCGGCTACCAGTTCGACGTCCCGCTGCTCGCGGGCGAGCACGTCACCGAGGACACCGGCACCGGCTTCGTCCACACCGCGCCCGGCCACGGCCGCGAGGATTTCGACATCTGGATGGAGCATCGGCGGGAGCTCGAGGAGAGCGGCGTCGACACGACGATTCCGTACACCGTCGATGCCGACGGCGCATTCACCGTCGACGCGCCGGGTTTCGAGGGCAGGCGCGTCATCACCGACAAGGGCGAGAAGGGCGACGCCAACCAGGCGGTGATCGCCGCGCTCGCCGAGACGGGCATGCTGATCGCGCGCGGCCGGCTCAAGCACCAGTACCCGCACTCCTGGCGGTCGAAGAAGCCGGTCATCTTCCGCAACACGCCGCAATGGTTCATCCACATGGACCGCGACATCGGGGGCAGCGGCGACACGCTTCGCGCCCGCGCGCTCGGCGCGATCGCGCAGACCCGCTTCGTGCCGCCGGCGGGGCAGAACCGGCTGCGCGGCATGATCGAGAACCGGCCGGACTGGGTTGTCTCGCGGCAAAGGGCGTGGGGCGTTCCGATCGCCGTCTTCGTCGAACGGGAGAGCGGTGCGATCCTCGTCGACGAGGCCGTGAACGCACGCATCCTCGACGCCTTCCGGGCGGAGGGCGCCGACGCCTGGTTCGCCGACGGCGCCAAGGAGCGCTTCCTCGGCCCGGATCACGATCCGGCGAGGTTCGACAAGGTCGACGACATCCTCGACGTCTGGTTCGATTCCGGCTCGACCCACGCCTTCGTGCTGGAGGACCGCCCGGACCTCAAATGGCCGGCGGACCTCTATCTGGAGGGCTCCGACCAGCACCGCGGCTGGTTCCATTCCTCGCTGCTGGAGAGTTGCGGCACGCGCGGCCGCGCGCCCTACGACGCCGTCCTGACGCACGGCTTCGTCATGGCCGAGGACGGCCGCAAGATGTCGAAGTCGCTCGGCAACGTAGTCACGCCGCAGCAGGTCATCGAGCAGTCGGGCGCCGACATCCTGCGGCTCTGGGTTGTGTCGTCGGACTACAGCGAGGATCTCCGGATCGGGCCCGAGATCCTGAAGACGAACGTCGATTCCTACCGCAAGCTCCGCAACACCATCCGCTGGATGCTCGGCTCGCTCGCCCATTTCGGCGAGGGTGACGCCGTCGCGCCGGCCGACATGCCGGAACTCGAGCGGCTGATGCTGTCGGAGCTCGCCCGCCTCGACGCGCTCGTCCGCGACGCGTACCGGGCGTTCGACTACAAGCGCATCTACTTCGCGCTGTTCAACTTCATGACGGTCGACCTGTCCGCGTTCTATTTCGACGTGCGCAAGGACGCGCTCTACTGCGACCCCGCCTCGTCGCCGAAGCGGAAGGCGGCGCTCACCGTCATCGACCGGCTGTTCGAATGCCTCGTCACCTGGCTGGCGCCGATGCTGCCCTTCACCTGCGAGGAGGCCTGGACCGAGCGCCACGGCGCCAGCCAGTCGGTGCATGTCCGCCTGTTCGCCGACGTGCCGGCGGACTGGCGCGACGAGGCTTTGGAGGCGCGCTGGGATCGCATCCGGGCCCTCCGCCGGGTCGTCACCGGTGCGCTGGAGATCGAGCGGCGCGAGAAGCGCATCGGCTCGTCGCTCGAGGCGGCGCCGGTCGTGCACGTCTCCGATCCGGACGTGCTGGCGGCGATGGAGGGGGTCGACCTCGCCGAGATCGCCATCACCAGCCAGGCGACGCTCCTGCAGGGCGACGGGCCGGGGGATGCGTTCCGGCTTCCAGAGGTGCCCGGCGTGGCGGTCGTGCCGGCGCTCGCGGAGGGGCGGAAATGCGCCCGTTCATGGAAGATCCTGCCGGAGGTCGGCAGCGACCCGGACTATCCGGACGTGACGCTCCGCGACGCGGCCGCGCTGCGGGAGTTCGAGGCGGCGCGCGAGGCGGCCGAATAGATGGCCGTTTCCCCGCGCGTCGTCGGGGCCGCGGTCGCGCTCGCGGCGAGCGCGGTCGACCAGGCCCACAAGGCCTGGATGCTCGGACCCTTCGAGATCGCATCGAAGGGGCGGGTCGAGGCCACGCCCTTTCTCGACCTGGTGCTCGTGTGGAACCGCGGCGTGAGCTACGGCCTCCTCACGCAGGACGCGGACGCGGGGCAGTGGATCCCGATCGCGCTCGGCCTCGCCGGCGCCGCGCTCTTCTCCTGGTGGCTGAGGGACACCGACCGGGTGCTGCCCGCCGTCGCGCTCGGCCTCATCATCGGCGGCGCGCTCTCCAACGTGATCGACCGGGTGGTCCACGGTGCGGTCGCCGACTTCTTCCTGCTCCATGCCGGCGGGTTCGAGTGGTACGTCTTCAACATCGCCGACGTGTGGATCACGGCAGGGGTGATCGGGATCATGCTCGCCTGGCTGACCGAGCGCCGTCAAAATGCCACGTAGCCGTGAGAGCGGCAGGCGGGCGGCGCGAGGGTCGCGCGGCCGGGCTGCCGATGCTATAGACCGACCGCTCGGGCAAGGGGACCTGGAATGAGATTTTCGACCTCGGCGGCCAGAATGGTGCCGACGGCCTCCGTCATCTGGCTGGCGCTCGTTGCGGCCGGCTGCAGCCCGACGACCTATGGGACCGGTGAAGCCCCCGAGATGGCGATCTTCGGCGAGGTCACCGGAAACATCACCGGACGGTCCGGCAAGCAGCCGATCGACTACAAGCCCCGCGCGCCGCTGGTGGTGCCGCCGCAGAACCAGCTTCGTGCGCCCGTCCAGACCGCCGCGGCCACCACCCCGAACTGGCCGCAGGACCCCGACCAGCGCGTGCGCGGCGACCGGGCGGCGGATCCCGGCCGGCCGGGCGCCGTGGACGACATGTCGCCGGAATACGTGGCGCGGCTGAAGCCGCTCGCGGAGCTCAACCGCGACCGGCCGCGTGTCGATGAACCGCGGGCGGGCTCCGAGAATGCCCCGCGCGAGCTGATCGTCAACCGCAACCAGCGCACGACCTTCCAGGCGGCGGTGGCGGACGCCGAAGGGACGAGCACCACCGAACGCCGGTTCCTGACCGATCCCCCGCAGGAGTACCGTCAGCCGTCGGCGACTGCGCAGCAGGAGTTCCAGGACATCCAGCCGAAGAAGCAGGGCTTCTTCAGCCGCCTGTTCAACTAGCGCCGCCCGCCGGCGCGCGGCTTCACAGCCCCGCCGGTTTCGGCAGAATCGGACCGATTCGCCGGAGGGATCATTGGCCATCCGCGTGCTGCCGGACCACGTCGTCAACCGCATCGCCGCGGGTGAGGTGGTCGAACGCCCTGCGAGCGTCGTCAAGGAGCTGGTCGAGAACGCTATCGACGCCGGCGCGCGCCGGGTCGAGGTCGTCACCGCCGGCGGCGGCAAGAGCCTCATCCGGGTCGCCGACGACGGCTGCGGCATCACGCGCGACGACCTGCCGCTCGCGCTCGCCAGGCACTGCACCTCCAAGCTCCAGCGCGACGACCTCAGCGAGATCGGATCGCTCGGGTTCCGCGGCGAAGCCCTCGCCTCGATCGGCGCCGTCGCCCGGCTCGCGATCACGACCAGGCATGCCGGAGAGCCGCACGCCTGGACGATCGCCGCCGACGCCGGGCGCGTGTCCGATCCGCGGCCGGCGAGCCATGCCTGCGGCACGACGACGGAAGTGCGCGACCTGTTCTTCGCCACGCCGGCGCGCCTCAAGTTCCTGCGCTCCGACCGCGCCGAGGCCTCGGCCGTCGGCGACGTGGTGAAGCGGCTGGCGCTGGCGCATCCCGGAATCCGCTTCACGCTCGCCGGCGCCGACCGCAATCCGGTCGACTACCCGGCGCTGGACGGGGCCGGCGCGACGCTGGCACGCATGGGCCAGGTCCTCGGGGCGGATTTCGCCGACAATGCCATGCCTGTCTTCGGCGAACGTGACGGCGTGCGGATCGAGGGCTTCGCCGGCTTGCCGACGCTGAACCGCGCCAACAGCCTCAGCCAGTTCGTCTTCGTGAACGGCAGGCCGCTCCGCGATCCGACGCTCGCCGGGGCGCTGCGCGCCGCCTATGCCGACGTGCTGGCGCGCGACCGCTATCCCGTGCTCGCCCTCTTCCTCGACCTGCCGCCCGTTGAAGTGGACGTGAACGTCCATCCCGCCAAGCTGGAGGTGCGCTTCCGCGATCCCGGCCTCGTCCGCGGCCTGATCATCGGCAGCATACGCGATGCGCTGGCGAAGGAAGGCTTCCGGGCGGCGACGAGCGTCGGTGCGGCGACGCTGGAGGCGTTCCGCCCCGGGGCGCCGCAGGCGCGCACCCCCACGGCCGACACCTGGCGCGGCTGGGCGGCGCCCGAGCCGGCGCTTGCCGGCTTCGCGGAGAC
>JAEZEK010000256.1 GCA_023417735.1 Pseudomonadota bacterium
TTTTAACCCCCCCGGGGGGGGGGGCGGCCGCCGGGGGGCCCCCCGCCCCGGCCCTGCCGAGCCATCTGGAGCCGATCGGCACGCCGTGGGACCTCGTCGAGGCGCGGAAGGCGAGCGCCTGCGAGCCGAAGATCGACGTGCAGTCTTACCATTGCGTGCGCACGATCGAGGCGCTGGAAAAGTGGGTGGCGGCGGCGCGCGAGCACGGGCTCGTCGCGATCGACACCGAGACGACCAGCCTCGACCCGCTCGATTGCCAGCTGTGCGGCGTGAGCCTGGCGCTGGAACCGGGCCTCGCCTGCTACATCCCGCTCGGGCACCGGCAGGCCGAGGATGCAAGCTCCTCCGCCGACCTTTTCGGCGATCCGCCGGCGAAGGCTCGGAAAGCCGCCGCCAAGGGCAAGGGCGACGGCGCGGAGGAGCCGACTGCCGGCGAGGCCGCCGCGGAGGCGGTCGCGGCCGAGCCGCCGGACTATACCCAGATTCCGGAGGCGGAGGCGCTGGCGCTCCTCAAGCCGCTCCTGGAGGACCCGGCGGTCCTGAAGATCGGCCAGAACATGAAGTTCGACTGGCTGGTCTTCCGCGAGCGCGGCATCGAGGTCGCGCCCTTCGACGACACGATGCTGATCTCCTACGCGCTCGATTCGGGGCGCCGGCCGGGCCACGGCATGGACGGGCTCTGCAAGGAGCTGCTGGAGCACGACCCGATCACCTACAAGTCGGTGGCCGGATCGGGCAAGGCGGGCGTCACCTTCGACCGCGTCGCGATCGACCGCGCCACCTGCTACGCCGCCGAGGATGCCGACGTCACGCTGCGCCTCTGGCGGGTGCTGAAGCCGCGCCTCGTCGCGGAGGGCATGACGCGCGTCTACGAGCGGCTGGAGCGTCCGCTGGTGCCGGTGCTCGCCCGCATGGAGCGGCGCGGCATCAAGGTGGACCGGCAGATCCTGTCGCGCCTCTCCGGCACGTTCGCGCAGAAGGCGGCGGCGGTGGAGGCCGAGATCCACGAGCTCGCCGGCGAGACCTTCAACATCGGCTCCACCAAGCAGCTCTCCGAAATCCTGTTCGGCAAGATGGGCCTGCCCGGCGGCCGCAAGACGAAGACCGGCGCCTGGTCGACCGACGTGAAGGTGCTCGACGACCTCGCCGCCGAAGGCATCCCGATCGCCCGCAGGATCGTGGAATGGCGGCAGCTGACGAAGCTGAAGTCGACCTACACCGACACGCTGCCGCAGCACATGGACGCGCAGGGCCGCATCCACACCAGCTTCTCGCTCGCCTCCACCACGACCGGCCGGCTCTCCTCGTCGGAGCCGAACCTGCAGAACATCCCGATCCGCACCGAGGAGGGCCGCGCCATCCGCACCGCCTTCATCGCGGAGGAGGGCTGGAAACTCGTCTCGGCCGATTACAGCCAGATCGAACTGCGCGTGCTCGCCCACATCGCCGACATCCCGCAGCTCCGCAGCGCCTTCGCCGACGGCCTCGACATCCACGCGATGACCGCGTCGGAGATGTTCGGCGTGCCGATCCAGGGCATGGACCCGATGGTCCGGCGGCGCGCCAAGGCGATCAATTTCGGCATCATCTACGGTATTTCGGCGTTCGGGCTCGCCCAGCAGCTCGGCATCGGCCGCGGCGAGGCGGGCGACTACATCAAGCGCTATTTCGAGCGCTTCCCCGGCATCCGCGACTACATGGAGGAGACCAAGCGCGCCTGCCGCGAGAACCTCTACGTCGAGACCCTGTTCGGCCGGCGCGCGCACTACCCCGACATCCGCGCCTCGCAGCCGTCGCTGCGCGCCTTCCAGGAACGCGCGGCGATCAACGCGCCGATCCAGGGCACGGCGGCCGACATCATCCGGCGCGCCATGATCCGCATGGACGACGCGCTCGCCGCCGCGGGGCTGCGCGCCCGCATGCTGCTGCAGGTCCACGACGAGCTGATCTTCGAGGTGCCCGACGAGGAGGTCGAGGCGACGCTGCCGGTCGTGACGCGCGTCATGGAGCACGCGCCCGAGCCGGCCGTGAAGCTCGCCGTGCCCCTCAAGGTCGATGCCCGCGCCGCGTCGAACTGGGACGAGGCGCACTGAGCGCCCCGCCCCCAGGCGGCGGCTTGGCGGCGGTCAGAGCAGGTCGGGCCCGCTCCGGACGGTGTCCCGGCAGGCCGGCTCCGCGAGCGCGATCCGCCCGCCCGGCGCGGACGCACCCGGCCGCGCGGATCGGAACCAGGTCATGAGCGCCCGGAAGTCGCCGCCGAAGCCGTGCTGCTTCAACGCCTCGTAGACCATCGAGCACTGCATCGCATCGCCGCGGCCCCCGCGGGCTTCGGCCGCGCCGGCTTCGCAGGCGAGATAGGCGCACTTCAGGTCGCCCACGGAGCGTTCCGCCGCGCTCGCCGAAGGCACGGCGCCGATGGCTGCGGCAAGCGTGGCGAGGGCGAATGCCGCTCGCCGCGCGCAAGGTCTGAAACCGTTCATCTGCACCTCGGCCTCCCGGACTGAGCCAGCGACGGGCTGGCCTGATCCGGGAAGTCTCGCAGGCGCGCGGCGCCGGTACATGAGCCGGATGTCCCGGGCGACCGCATTTCGCGGTGAATTCTCGACTCCGACCCGGGACCCGTGTCCCGGATCACGACTCGACGGGCGGGTTCCCGTAGCCGGCGCTCCGTGCCGCCACAATCGCACGCGCTCTGGTCCCGACGCCCAGCCTGGCGAAGATGGACGAGACGTGATTGCGCACGGTCTTCTCGCTGATGGAGAGCTCGGCAGCGATCTGCCCGTTGTCGAGACCCTGGGCGAGCCGGTGCAAGACCTCCTGCTCGCGGGCCGTGAGATCGGCGAACGGGGATTGCTCAGCCGCGGGCCCGGGCAGGAAGGCGTGCAGCTCGTCGACGAAGGTCGACCAGGCCGGCTCCGCGGGCAGCATGAAATGGTTCGGGCTGTCGAGCTCCAGAAAGCGGGCGTCCGGGATGAGCCGGGCGAGCAGGCGGCCTTCCTCGACCGGCGCGACGGCGTCGCGGTTCACGTGGGCGACCAGCGTCGGGCAGGATATCCGGGCGGCTTCCGCCTGCACGTCGACGTCGAACATGGTGCGCGTCAGCTTCACGGCGTTGGCAGCGGACGTCGCTCGCTTCTGCAGCTCGCACCAGGACCGCAGATGCTCCAGTGTGCCCTCCGGCTGGAACTGGGTCGCGAAGGACCGCATGAAGGCATGGTCTTCATGCCCCCAGCCGAGCTCCAGCATCTGCAGCATCACCTTCGCCTTTTCAGGCTCGAGAGGCGGCGTGGAGCGCCGGTTCCGCTCGCGCGCATACGTGCCGTAGAGCACCAGATGGCTGACCCGCGAGGGTGCGTTCGCCGCATAGGCGATCGCGACCGCCCCGCCCTGGCAGGCGCCGACGAGGGAGAAACGGTCGAAGTCCAGCCACTCGACGAGCGCCTCGAGATCGCGGACCCAGGTCTCGAAGGAGAGGTCGTCGACGTTCCAGTCCGAGAGGCCGCAGCCGCGGGGATCGTAGCGGATCAGGGTGTAGCGCGACGACAAGGCCTCGAGCCACGGACGCCAGGCGACGCTGCGCCACTGATAGTCGAGATGCGTCAGCCAACTCGGCAGCAGGATCAGGCGAGGCCCCTTGCCCGCGACGGTGTAAGCCAGCTTCGCGCCGTCGAAACTCGTGCAGAATCTCACGTGCTGAACTGGCATGGCGCCGATTGCCCGGTTGGAGCGGCTTGCAGTCTACACCCATGCGCCGGCCGAGCAACCTTCGTCGTCGGAATCCCAAGTCCGCCAACGTCTTGCAGCGATTGGCCAGATGCCCCGCCGGCTTCCTTCTCCTCGGCTTTCCTGCCTTTCCGTTCGGCCCGCCGGCGCGGCGTCGGCGCGGCCCCGGCCGTCAGATCCCCACGGTCTCCTTGAGGCGCGCCACGAGGCCGTCGAAGCCGCCCTCGGCGCGCCGCACCACCACCCGGGCGCCGACCGGCACGCGGTCGTAGAGGTCGATGATGGCGGCGTTGAGCAGCCGGATGCAGCCGGACGAGACGGCACGGCCGATCGAGGGCGGCTCCGGCGTGCCGTGGATGCGGTAGAGCGTGTCGCGGCCGTTCCGGTAG
>JAEZEK010000259.1 GCA_023417735.1 Pseudomonadota bacterium
GGCGCGCCGCTCTACGAAATGGCCCGCGTCGCGGCCGCCCGGCTCGCCGGCGACGCGAACGCGGGCTTCGTCCACGCCGACACGCCGACCAGGCTGAAGGTGACCGGCATCGATCTCTTCTCGCTCGGCGACTTCGCCGATGGCGAGGACCGCGACGAGATCGTCTTCCGCGACGCCGCGGCCGGCATCTACAAGCGCCTGGTCCTGAAGGACGATCGCCTCGTCGGCGCGGTCCTCTTCGGCAACACCGCCGATGGCGCCTGGCTCGGCGACCTGCAGCGGAAGCGGACCGACGTCTCGGCGATGCGGGACACGCTCGTCTTCGGCCCGGCCCGGCAGGGCGGCGCGCCGCTCGATCCGCTCGCTGCCGTGGCGGCCCTGCCGGACGACGCGGAAATCTGCGGCTGCAACGGGGTCTGCAAGGGCCGCATAACCGGCGCGATCGCCGCGAACGGCCTCTCCTCGTTGGAGGAGGTCCGGGCGCACACCAAGGCCTCGGCGTCCTGCGGCACCTGCACCGGCGTCGTCGAGCAGCTGATGAAGCTCGCCCTCGGCGACCGCTACAACCCGGCCGCCGTCCAGCCGGTCTGCGGCTGCACCGATCTCGGCCACGACGACGTCCGCCGGCTGATCCGCGCGAAGCGGCTGAAGACCATCCCCGCCGTGATGCAGGAGCTTCAGTGGAAGTCCTCCTGCGGCTGCGCGAAGTGCCGGCCGGCGCTCAACTACTATCTCGTCTGCGACTGGCCGGACGAATACGCCGACGATTACCAGTCGCGCTTCGTCAACGAGCGCGTGCACGCCAATATCCAGAAGGACGGCACCTACTCCGTCGTGCCGCGGATGTGGGGCGGTGTGACGAACGCCCGGGAGCTCCGCGCGATTGCCGACGTCGTGGAGCGGTTCGCCATCCCCGCCGTGAAGGTCACCGGCGGCCAGCGCATCGACATGCTGGGGGTGCGCAAGGAGGACCTGCCCGGGGTGTGGGCTGAGCTCGGCAGGGCCGGCTTCGTCTCCGGCCATGCCTACGCCAAGGGCCTGCGCACCGTGAAGACCTGCGTCGGATCCGACTGGTGCCGGTTCGGCACGCAGGATTCGACCGGCCTCGGGATCCGCATCGAGAAGTTCATGTGGGGCTCCTGGACGCCCGCCAAGGTGAAGATGGCCGTCTCCGGCTGCCCGCGGAACTGCGCGGAGGCGACCTGCAAGGACGTCGGCATCGTCTGCGTGGACTCCGGCTACGAGATCCATTTTGCGGGCGCGGCCGGCCTCGACATTAAGGGCACCGAGGTGCTCGGCACGGTGCGCAGCGAGGACGAGGCGGTCGAGCACGTCGCCGCGCTCGTCCAGATGTACCGCGAGCAGGGCCGCTACCTGGAGCGCATCTACAAATGGGCGAAGCGGATCGGCGTCGCCGAGATCCGCCGCCAGATCGTCGACGATGCCGGGCGCCGCCGGGCGTATTTCGAGCGCTTCGTCTTCTCGCAGAAGTTCGCGCAGGTCGACCCGTGGTCGGAGCGCGTCTCCGGGAGGGACAAGCACGAATTCAGGCCGATGGCCGACCTCGCCTTTCGCGACGCGGCGGAGTGAGCGCCATGCAGGACTGGATCGAGATCGGCAGGCTGTCCGACGTTCCGCGCCGCGGGGCGCGCTGCGTGGCCACCCCGGCTGGGCGGGTCGCGGTGTTCCGGACCGCCTCCGACGAACTCTACGCGATCGAGGACCGCTGTCCCCACAAGGGCGGCCCCTTGAGCCAGGGCATCGTGCACGGCGCGGCCGTCACGTGCCCGCTCCACAACTGGGTGCTGTCGCTGAAAACCGGGCGCGCGGAAGGGCCCGACGACGGCGCCGTGCGCACCTTCGCGCTCCGGCTGAGCGGCGACCGCATCTTCATGGAAGCGGCGGCGGTGGCGGAGGCGGCGGAATAGCGGCCGCGCCCGCCTGCAGGAATTCCCGTTCGAGATTCATCAGGAGACACACAGATGGCCTATGTCGCACCCTCGGAATTCGTGACGAAGATGATCGACGCCGGCGAGGCGAAGGTCTTCATGTCGACCCGGGACACCCTGATCCGCGCCTTCATGGCGGGCGCGATCCTGGCCCTCGCCGCCGCCTTCGCCGTCACCGTCAGCGTGCAGACCGGCGAGCCGCTCGCCGGGGCGATCCTCTTCCCGGTCGGCTTCTGCCTCCTTTACCTGCTCGGCTTCGACCTCCTGACCGGCGTCTTCACGCTCGTCCCGCTGGCGCTCATCGACAGGCGCCCCGGCGTGACCCTCGAGGGCGTGCTGCGCAATTGGTGGCTGGTCTTCATCGGCAATTTCGCCGGCGCGCTCCTCGTCGCGCTCATGATGGCGATCACCTTCACCTACGGCTTCACGGAGGCGCCGAACGCCGTCGGCCAGAAGATCGGCACGATCGGCGAGGGCCGGACCCTCGGCTATGCCGAGCACGGCGCCGCAGGCATGCTGACGCTCTTCATCCGCGGCGTGCTCTGCAACTGGATGGTTTCGACCGGCGTGGTGGCCGCCATGATGTCCACCTCCGTCTCCGGCAAGGTGCTCGGCATGTGGATGCCGATCATGCTGTTCTTCTACATGGGCTTCGAGCATTCGATCGTGAACATGTTCCTGTTCCCGTCCGGCCTCATGCTCGGCGGCGACTTCTCGATCATGGACTACCTGATCTGGAACGAGATCCCGACGGTGATCGGCAATCTCGTCGGCGGCCTCGCCTTCGTCGGGCTGACGCTCTACTCGACGCACGCCCGCACCGGCGCCCGGCGCATCCCGCCCTCCCGCGAGATGATCGAGGCCGCTCGGGTCCCGGCGGAATAGCCGGCCGACGCGAAGGTCGCGGCGGGGCCGTCGCGTTGCCCCGCCCTCCGCTCCCGCCCGAAGCCTCGCCGCACCCGGGCCGCATCCGTCGCATCGAAGCAGGGGGATCACCCATGCCCGCCGTCCCGCCCATGCGCAGCGGCAAAGCGCCCGCCCGCGTCGCCCCGCTCGCCGTCCTGCCCGTCTTCCTCGACCTCCGGGGGCGGCGCGCCCTCGTCGCCGGCGGCTCGGATGCCGCGGCCTGGAAGGCGGAGCTC
>JAEZEK010000277.1 GCA_023417735.1 Pseudomonadota bacterium
ACCCAGGCCCATCCCCGACCTTCGCGGCGCCGGCGCCGACCCCGGGGCGGACGAGGAACGCGTGAGACTCCGTCTTCGGCCTCAGGTCCGCGACTTGGTCGGAGGGCGTCGTCCCGCCCTCGGCCGCTGACCAGGCCAGCGCACGATGCGCTCCTCCAGTTCGTCCTCGGGAACCAGCTCTTCGCTGACCGTGCGGCCGCGCACGGAGACCCCCGCCGTGTGCACCGTTTCGGGGTCGCCGGAGAGGAGCGGGTGCCACCAATAGAGGTCACGGCCCTCGGCAACGAGGCGATAGGCGCAGGTCGGCGGCAGCCAGGAAATCGAGCGGACCTCCTCCGGCGTCAGCTGGATGCAGTCCGGCACCTCTGCCTGACGGCCTTCGTAGCGGATGCAGCGGCAGGTTCCGCCGTCGAGCAGGCGGCAGGCGACATCGGTCCAGGCAATCGCGCCGGTATCCCAGTCCTCGAGCTTGTTCAGGCAACAGCGGCCGCAGCCGTCGCACAGCGATTCCCATTCGACCGGGCTCATCGCCTCGAGCGGCTTTCGGCGCCAGAAAGGGACGTCGTCCATCGCGATCCGCGCCCTCGTGTACCGGCGCGCGGCTTGCATTCGCCGCAGCATTGAACCAAGTGCTATAGATGAGGGTTGTGGCCTGCGGTGCAAGGCTGGCAGATGCGTAATCCATTCCGGAATTTGGCAAGCAGGAAGGCCTGGTTCCGGCTGCTCGCGGTCGACGCCTGGATCGATTCCACCCTCTACGAGGCGGGTCAGGGCGCCGGCGACTGGTACGAGCGCGTCGTCGCCTTCACACGCCGTTTTCGGGTGAGCGGCTTCTCGCGCGCCCTGTCGGAGCTGGCATCGGAATCCTTCACGCTCGGAACCGCCGGGGCTCTGGTGCTCCTCGCCTTCGGTGTCCCCGCATTCGAGTCCATAAAGTCGAACTGGCTGGAGCGGGAGGAGTTCGCGGTCACCTTCCTCGACCGCTACGGCAACGAGATCGGCCGGCGCGGCGTGCTGCAGGACGACATCGTGTCGCTGGAGGACCTGCCCGACCACCTCATCCAGGCGGTGCTCGCAACGGAAGACCGCCGCTTCTTCACGCATTTCGGCATCGACGTGCTGGGCACCGTGCGCGCGGTCGTCGAGAACGCGAAGGCCGGCGGCGTGGTGCAGGGCGGCTCGTCGATCACGCAGCAGCTCGCCAAGAACCTCTTCCTCTCCAACGAGCGGACGCTCCAGCGCAAGATCAAGGAGGCCTATCTCGCCCTCTGGCTCGAGGCCAATCTCACCAAGCGCGAGATACTGAAGCTCTATCTCGACCGCGCGTATATGGGCGGCGGCACGTTCGGCGTGAACGCGGCGTCCGAATTCTACTTCGGCAAGGACGTCCAGGATCTCGAGCTCTCCGAATCCGCGATGCT
Organism: Pseudomonadota bacterium; assembly: GCA_023417735.1. Taxonomy (GTDB): domain Bacteria; phylum Pseudomonadota; class Alphaproteobacteria; order Rhizobiales; family Afifellaceae; genus Propylenella. Next base: position 1,422 of record JAEZEK010000277.1, read on the forward strand.
CGCCGGCCTCTTCAAGGCGCCCACCAAGTTCGCTCCGCACATCAATCTCCCCGCGGCGCGGGCCCGCGCGAACGACGTTCTGACGAGCCTCGTGGATTCCGGCATGATGGCGGAGGGGCAGGTCGTCGGCGCACGGCGCAATCCCGCCACCCCCGTCGAGCGCAGCCAGACCGCCTCGCCCGACTATTTCCTCGACTGGGCATTCCAGGAAGTGAAGCGCCTCGTGCCGGGGCCGCAGAAGGTGCTGATCGCGCGCACGACCATCGACATGCGCCTGCAGCGGGCGGCCGAAGCCGCGATCGAATCCTCGCTCCGCGAGCGTGGCGAGGCATATCGCGTTAAGCAGGCCGCCCTCGTCGCGATGGAGCCCGACGGCACGGTTCGGGCCATGGTCGGCGGCCGCGACTACGGCACCTCCACCTTCAATCGGGCGACCAACGCGCTCCGGCAACCCGGCTCCTCTTTCAAACCCTACGTCTATGCGGTTGCGATGCAGAACGGCTTCACGCCAGACAGCGTGATCGTCGACGCCCCGATCTCGATCGGCAATTGGTCGCCCCAGAACTATGGCCGGAAGTACGCCGGACGCGTGACGTTGCGCTCGGCGCTCGCCCGGTCGATCAATACCGTGCCTGTCCGGCTCTCCGTTTCGTTCGGCCGGCAGCCGATCGCCGACATGGCGGCCGCTCTCGGTGTCGATTCTCCGGTGCGTGTCACCCGCGCGCTTCCGCTCGGCACCTCCGAGGTCACCGTGCTCGACATGGCTTCGGGCTATTCGGCCTTCGCGAACGGCGGTCATCATGTCGACGCCTACGGCGTCCTGGAGATCCGTACGCCCGCGGGCGACGTTCTCTACGACGCCTCCGAGCGTCCCGAGCCGCAGCGCGTCCTCGACGACAAGACGGTCGCGCAGATGGTCGACATGCTCCACGCCGTGGTCGAGGCCGGGACGGGACGGCGCGCCAGGCTGCCAGGCATCAATGCCGCCGGCAAGACCGGCACGACACAAGGTTACCGCGACGCGTGGTACATCGGCTTCACCGGCAACTACACGGCAGCGGTCTGGTTCGGGAACGACGATTTTCGCCCGACGAAGGATCTGACGGGCGGCACGCTGCCGGCCGAGACCTGGCAGAAATTCATGCGCGTCGCCCATGCATACGCCGACATCGTCCCGCTGCCGGGACTGCCGCCGCCCAAGGAGCCCCGCGAGGAGCAGGCGGTCGCCAGCGCAGGGCAGTCCGATCCGATGGCGGGCCTAGCCGCCGTCCGTCTCGCGCCCTCGACGATAGAGACCCTCGACCGGATCGGAGGCGCGTTCAAGCGCGCCGAGCGGCCGCTTCAGGCGGCGGCAGAGCGGCATGCCGGCCTTCCGGCCGCTGCGCCTTCGCCCTGAGCCGGGCTTCCTGGGCCCATGTCCGTCCCGCGCCTTCTCGCGCTGCTCCTCGGCCTTGTCGCAGCGGTCCTCCTCGGCAGCGGCTCGGCGTACCTGGCGGTGAGGTCACCTGCGCCTCTCGACGTGCTGACCTCCGGCCCCTGGCAAGCGTGGCCGCGCGCCGGCACGGCGGAAGGCGATCCCTATTCGCGTGCGCGCCTTGCCCGCACCGGAGAGATCCCGCTCGGCTCCGGAGAAGGGCTGGAGCTTTCGGCGCAGACAGACAGCCGGGGTGCAGCGCTGCGAGGGAACTGCGACTATCGGGTGGTCGGCCAGACGCCGTCGGCGCGGCTATGGACCGCCGCGGTCGAGCCGGTCGCGACGGCCCGCGCGGACAGGGCGCCGGGATTCTCAGGAGCGATCGGCAGCGACGCGATCCTGCGCCGCCCCGACGGAAGCTTCGAGTTGCTCGTTTCGCCGCGCCCTCAGGCGGGGAACTGGATGTCCAGTGCCGGCCTCGACCGGTTCCGGATCGTGCTGCGCCTCTACGACACGACCGCGCGGGTCGGAACGGCGCTCACGAACCTTGCGATGCCGGAGATCATCCCTGGGGATTGCTCGTGACCGCCCCCGCGCCCCCCCTGAAGCGGGTCCGGCTGCCTGTCCTCCGCGTCAGCCCGTTCATGGTCTCGCTGGTGGCCGTTCTGCTCGTCGCCGGCATCGTGCACATCGTCACGATCCTGCTGGTGCCCCGTCTGGCGACCGCGAACGGATGGGCAAGGCTCGCCGAAGTGGCGGAGACCGGCAGTTTCGCCTTCATTTCCGACCAGAACAGCCACGTCCCGGGTCTCGATCCGCTGTTCGTCCACGGCGCATGCCGGATCGACATCGCGGATGCGCCTGCGCGGATCGCGCTCTCCTCGCGCGGCGGGTTCTGGTCGATGGCGCTCTACGACCCGCGCGGTCTCATCGTCTTCAGCCTCAACGACCGGACGGCGGTCAACGGCCGGCTCGACATGCTGGTCGTGACGCCGGTGCAGAACGCGGAGCTGAAGGAGAGCCCGCCGCCCGACATCGATCAGAAGATCGTGGTGGAAACCAACGCAGAGGACCTGATCGCCCTTCTCAGGATCTATGCCCCCGCCACCTTGGGCCAGCACGAGTCCGCGCGCATGCTCGCCGACGCGCGGTGCGGGCCCGTGCAGCAGGTGCCGCAACCGGCCGCGGATCCCTCAGGCTGAGGGCCCGAACTGGCTTGCCTGCCGCTCGAGGCCGCCCGGCTCGATCACGGGGCCTTCGCCTGCCCCCGGACGGGCGTGGTACTCCACGCGGATGCCCGGAAAGATAACCACTTCTCCCGGGCGGGCACGGCGTGCGTTCCGCCGCTCGTTCGGACGGCTACGGCGAAAGGCGAGAATCTCTGCCATGGCCTTAGGTCCCTCTGGTCCTGCGGTCCGACGACTCTCGCGTGGCGATGGTTAACGACAGATGAAGGGGTGAGACTAAATTGTTGCCGTGTCCGCGAAGACACGGCCGCCCCTGTCTTCGATTTCGACGACCCACAGGTCGCCATCGAACCGGATCTCGCTCGCAATCCGGTCCGCAGAAAGCGTTTCGCTGGTCCGATCGAGGAGCTGCGTGAAGATCCGTTCCCCGGAGCTCTCGCCCGTGAAGACGTATTGCGGCGCAGGTCCGTACAGGTCGAAGCTTCCATCCAGGCGGTTCACCAGAAGCAGTATCGCGCCGGCTTCGGCAGCCCCGCGGCGCGCGACCTGGACGTAAGCTCCCTCGCGCTCCGCCCGGCGTCTCAGCGCATCGATCCAGAAATCCGTCCGGAGGCGCAAGTGTCAGGCACCGCCCATCGCGCCGATGCTGCGCAGGCGCGCGATGAGCGCGTCGTCGATCGAACCGGTGACCGGCAGGCCCTGGTCGAGCTGGAAGCGCGAGATCGCCTCGCGCGTCTGCGGCCCCACCACGCCGTCCGGCACCAAGGGACCGTACGCCGACAGCGCGAGCGCGCGCTGCACCGCCAGGATCATCGGCTCCGGCGTCGGCGTCAGCTCCGCGGGACGCGCCGGCGCTGCCGCAGGCATCGGCTCCACCGCCTCCTCGCGGGCCGTCGAAACCGGCCTGGGAGAGGGTACTTCGGCCACGTGCGGCCCGACCAGCGCCGAAAGCAGCGCCTCGCTCGGCTCGCCGGTCACCGCGAGCCCGGCGCCCCGTTCGAAATCCTCGACGGCGCGCCTGGTCTTCGGCCCGTTCCGGCCGTCGAGGGGGCCGTCGTAGAAGCCGCCCTGGAGCAGCGCGAGCTGGACCGCCTGGATCGTTTCCGGCGAGGCATTCGCGGACCGGCTCTCCGCCGTCGCCGAGCGGGTCGCGAAGAGCGGCGCCGGATGGACGCCTGCCTGGCCGTAGAAGGCGTTCGCGGCGACGAGCACGCAGACAAGCGCCGTCGTGCCGGCCACCGCCGCACGCGGACTGAGGAATGCTCTGCGAAGCGCGATCGTCACTCTGAGCCGCTCCAGGTCATGTGGGCCGAAGGTCCGGGCCGGCCGGACGAGTCGACGCCGCACCGCCCGCGGGCAGCCTCACCTCTACCGCAAATCTGCCGCCCGGCCCATTGGAGATCAACAGGCTGCCGCCGTTCTCGTCAACCACCTCCTCCAGGACCGCGAGGCCGAGCCGGTCGCGGGCCAGTGCGCCGCCGCGGCCATGCGGCCCGGGCGCCATCCCGTTCTCGTCGTTGCTTGGCCGGAGGGCGTCGTCCGTGACCCTCAACAGCACCGCCCCCCGGCTCGGCCGAATGTCGAGCGATATGCGGGTTGCGCCCTCGGCCTGCCTGATGGCGCTCCCGAGGAGATTGATCAGGATCTGGCGGCAGGCGCGCACGCCGCAGGCCGCACGCGCCGCGAGCGGCGCATCGAGGTGCAATGACAGCCCCCTTTCCCCCGCTTCCCGTTCAAGAAGCCTCAGCACGAATCGGGTCGCCTCCAGCACGTCCGTGTCTCCGAGCGGCAGGGCGGTTGCGCAGGAGCGGCGGACAGGCTCATCTCCTCCGGCCGGCGATCCGGGTGCCGGCGGGCGCGCACTGGCCTTGCACCCGTTCCCCGGCGCTGCGATCCGGCCCGTGCCGTCGGATGAGCGTAAAGAGCACGGCTCGCCGCCCGCGCCGGCGATCTCCCCGGCGACACCCGCCGGCGCCTCAGCGCCGGTAAGGTGGCGCGGCCGGTGCGGAGCGCCGTTGCCATGATCGGCGGCATCGCCGGGAATGCCAAGGCGAGGAGGAACGCAAGCGCCGAAGACGCCACGGGATGAGCGACCAGGTTTGCCAGCAGCAAAGCGGCCGCTGCCAGCATCGCGACGGTGATCGCCCGTTCGAGCCTGGCGGCCAGACGGCGTCGCCCGTGATGGATCGCCTGCGCAACGGCGAGATAGCCGATTGCGAGGGCGGCCGGCAGCGCAATCGGCGCCTGCGTGGCGAGCGATGCGATCAGGAGGAAAGGCAGGCCGAGCAGGGCGATCATTCCGGTCGCGGCCAGAGCGCCGCTGTCGCTTCGGGCCGGGGACGCCGCCCTGGTGGCCCGTACGTTCCGGTGCTGCACTCCCGGCCTGGCGAGACGGACGCCGTCCTCGATCGCGACGCTCATTGGGGAGCATGCCTGTTCTTGGTTATCTCGCCGCGAGCTTGTTCCGCGCCATTTAAGGAAAGTTGAAAGGGCGTCCCCGCCGGCTGCTCCCGCTCCGGAAAGCTTTGGTCAGGGTTAAGGGACACTTGACGTTCCGGATCTTCCGCGCGGGAGCGGGTAACCCGGCGGTTAAAGGCTGCGGCACAATTTTACGCCAATCCCGCAGGCCCTCGGAACGCGGGATTCAACTGCATCTGTTCAAATGCACGTCAAGTCGGACGGATACGATCCGCACGCAGGGTAAGGCGATGTTTCTCTTGCGGTCGATCTTCTGGTTGACGGTCCTCGTCATGCTTCTCCCACCGGCGGAGCGCGGCGGCGATCCGCCGCGCGTGGACATCGTCAACGGGCTGATCGCCGCCCAGGCGCTCGTCAAGGACGTCGCCGGCATGTGCGAGCGCAACCCCGCCGCCTGCGCAGTCAGCCGGGAGGCGATCGGGCTGGTCGGCCGCAAGATCGAGACGGGTGCAGGCATCGTCGCCGCCGGTATGGGCCGCTCCGACAGTGCGGAACGAGGCACGCTGAAGCCGTCCGACCTCGAGCCGGACTGGTCGGCCGGATCCCTCGCCGTGCCTCCGGGCTGACCGGGAGCGGCCTCACGGCCTTGCCGGCATTCCCGGCGGGCCTTAGCTAGAGGGCCCGAGGTCAAGAGATCCGATGCCCGTCGACGCCCTCATCGAAGACTTCCAGTTCCTCGACGACTGGGAAGACCGTTACCGCTACGTCATCGAGCTCGGAAAGGAGCTCGCGCCCCTGTCGCCGGCAGAGCACTCTGATGCGAACAAGGTGCGGGGCTGCGCGAGCCAGGTGTGGCTCGTGACCGAACGCTCGGAAGGAGACGACCCCGTGCTCACCTTCCGGGGCGACAGCGACGCGCTCATCGTCCGCGGGCTCATCGCGGTGCTGCTCGAGATGTTCTCCGGGCGCACCGCGCGGGAGATCCTCGCCGTCAATGCCGAGCAGGTGCTCGCGGGCCTCGGCCTCAGGGAACACCTGACCTCCCAGCGATCGAACGGCCTTTCCTCGATGGTGGCGCGCATCCGGCGCGACGCGGCCGCCGCGCTCGCCTGACCCCCTCATCCGCTGCTCGGCCTGAAGTCTTCGGTCCCCCAATGGCGGACCCGTCCGGTCCGTGACGGCCCTTCCGCCAGGCTGGCGATGCCGTAATGCCTGGCCAGAGCCTCGAGGCCGAGCCTCAGCACCAGCTTTGCGGAACGCGCGGGCCACCGCCGTTCGCGCTCGACCAGTTCGAGGCCCTTCAGGAAGCAGCAGACATCGAGCAGCAGGCCGTCGAACTCCGGGCCGACGGCATCGCACGCCCGCTCGACCCTGATACGCGCGGCGAGCGCGGCATCGGTGAGATCCGCGATCCCGCCGCTGTCGCCCGATCGGCGGCCGGATGTGACTGCTGCCGTCCAGTTCGCCGTCACGCGCGGCTGCAGCTGCCCACGTTCGAAATCGGCCCGCAGCCGCTCCGCAGCCGCGACCGTCGCGCCAGCGAGGTAAGGCGGCTCGCCGCCCCTCGGCCGGGCAAGTGCGGCGACCGGGCTTTCGTCCCGGTTGATCAGCCTCTGGTGAGCCCCAGGCGTGATTTCCGCATCGTCCGTGGCGAGCCCGCCATGCTGCGCGCGGAACGGCAGCGCCTCCGCCTCCATTCGGGCGAGGATCTTGCTGGCTTCCAGGCTTGCCCGGAGCCGATTGGGCCCGTCCTGCACCAGCACGCCACGCGCAAGCAGCGTCCGGACCACGCCCGCGGGGATCCGGATCCCCCCTGCAGCACCGGTGCGGCAGAGGATGCCGGTGCCGTCGGCTTGCCGGTCGATCGCCGCGTCGCGGCCGGTGACGAGCATCCGGATCACGTCCCCGAGCTTTCTCGCCGGCTTGCGGCCCTTCACGGGCGCCCTCCCCGGAGAAACCCGGCGCGCCACAGCTCGAGCGCCGCCGCGAGCCAGTCGATCAGCCGGTCGAACGCCGGTTCATCGCGGCGATCCTCGATGCGCGCGATGGCGTGTGCGACCGTCGTCCGGTCGCGCCCGAACTGCCGTCCGACCGAACTCAGGCTGAGCCCGAGGCTGGTATGGGCGAGATACATGGCCGTGTGACGCGCGAGCGCGATCTCCGCGCGTCCCCGATTGGCCTGCCGCACGGCCGACACCGCGATGCCGAAGGCAGCCGCTGCGAGGTTCTCCGCCGCCCGGCAGGCACTCGTCTCAAAGTCGCCGCCTGGCCGATGCCCGGGTGCTGCGACCCTCCTCCCCAAGCCGCTGAACGCCATCCGCGATCTCCTCGAAATAGGATGTTATTCCTATATCGCGAGGCCGACCGGCGGGGATAGATTTCTTGGCCGAGGGATAAACCGTCCGAACTCCGCGCCTCCCCTTCTCTCGACGATCATCGGGGGAGGCAGGGAGTGTTCGATGCGGAAGCGACCAGAGGTGGGGGCGGGGGCGAGTGCCGAGGCGACTCGGGTCACAGCGGCGGCGGGACGCGCGTTCGATGGCGTCGTGCGGGCCGGCGCGGCGCACTACGATCGCAGGCGCCACCTTCCGGCGCTGATCCGTGTCGAGCCGGGGGCCGCAGGCGCGGACGACGCCGCGGAGACCCGCCACATCGTCGCCCTCCTTGAAAGGGCGCTGCGGGCGGAACGTAACCGGGCGCGGTCCGGCCACTGGACCTACGACCTCAACCGGCACATCGCCCTTCACCAGGCGCTTCGCGCCGAGGAGCAGCGCCTTGCAAGGCTGATCGAACGGCCCGCCTAGCGGAACGGATCGCGGCGCCCGCGGTTCAATGCCCGGTTCGATCCGGGCCGGCAACGGCCAAAGCAGGAGCAAACGATGAGAAGCATCCCCGCCCAGGCGCTTGCAGTCGCAGCGGCGCTCGCCCTCTACGCAGCCAATCCGGCGCACGCAGATCGCGATCCCACGCCCGAGGAGCGGACCGCGGTGGAAAGTCAGCTCAGGAGCCTCGGCTTCACGAGCTGGGAGAAGATCGAATGGGACGACGACGGCTATTGGGAGATCGACGATGCCGTCGGAACGGACGGCAAGGAATACGACGTCCATCTCGCTCCGGACACGTTCGAGGTCCTCAAGCAGGAACTCGACTAGGCGCGAGGCGCGCAAGATCGCATCGACCTCGATGCCGACCGCGCAGGCGGGTGTGGCAAGGACGGGCCTCGTTCGGCGAAGGCACCCCCGCTGCCCGCCCGCCGCCTCGACACTCCGGGGCGACGGGCGTCACCTTCAATCCGGCTGCGTCCGCTTGTGGCCGAGGCGCATCTCCTTCGCGAGCTTCGAGCGCGTCTCCGCGTAGTTCGGCGCCACCATCGGGTAATCGGCCGGCAGCCCCCATTTCTCGCGATACTGTTCGGGCGTAAGGTTGTACCGGCTGCGAAGGTGCCGCCTCAGCGACTTGAACTGCCTGCCGTCCTCCAGGCAGACGATGTAGTCGGGATGCACGGACTTCTTCACCGGAACGGCCGGCTTCAGGGGTTCGGCTTCGGGCTCGGCAGTCCCGGATGCGCTCTGCAGCAGGGCCTGGTGCACGTTGCCGATCAGATCCGACAGGTCCGTCGCGGCGATGTCGTTGTTGCTCACATACGCGGCCACGATGTCAGCCGTCAGTGCGATCAGCTCGTCCTGATCAACGCTTTCCGTCATTCCGATCTCCGTCTGCGGGGAAGCCAAGTCTTCTCCCGGCGATTTCATGCAGTCCGGCATCAGCAGCAGTCAACGCCGCATCTATCTGAAGATGTCGGCCAAACTTGGACATGACGCAGCGGAACACGCTCCTGAGCACCCGATGACGGAAGGGGTATCTCTTCCCGAGGGGGAGCTTCCATACATTATCGTTGACTTGAGTTGCGACGAAAGCCCGCGCTGAACTCAGTCCCTGAGGCGAGCGGCCTGCTGCGCCGTCCGCTCGTCGAGGATGGTCCCGCGCCACGGCCGCAGGCCGGCCGAAACCGCCGCCCGGGCGAGGAGATGCGCCGAGACCGGCGCCGTCAGGAGGAGGAAGC